>NZ_JANFAK020000039.1 GCF_024721315.2 Streptomyces sp. Isolate_45 | reverse complement strand
CCGGGCGAGCGGGGCCCGGCACGCGGACCCCGGGTTCGCGGGCCTGGTCGGCGAGGCGGAGGCCCGCGCGCACGCCGCGGCCCTGCTCGCGCCGCTCTCCCCCGCGCTGCGGGACACCCTGCGCGGCTGGCTGGCGCACCACGGCGGGTGGGACCGTACGGCCGCCGCCCTGGGGGTGCACCGCAACACGGTGCGCCAGCGCGTGGCCCGCTGCGCGGAGCTGCTCGACCGGGACCTGGACGACCCGGACACCCGGATGGAGCTGTGGTTCGCCCTGCGCTGGGACCGCCCCCCGCCGGCCCCGGAAGCGTCCCCGGGGCCCGCCGGCCCCGCCTGACCCGGCCCCGGCCGGTCGACTGACGGTGGCGGCCGGCCGGGGATGCGGCGCGGGTTCGGCGGGGCGGCGCACCTACGATGTGCCGCATGCCCGGGATGTCCGTATCGGCAGGGAAGCGCGTCGTGGCTCCGATCGGCCTCGCCGGGTGGGTGGCGCCGGCCGCCCGGCTGGTGGTGTGCGCGGCCGTCCCCTGGTACCTGTGCCTGTGGTGGTTCGGTACGAGTACGGCGCCGGTGGCCGCCGCCCTGCCGTCCGTCCTGATCCTGCGCGACGACGTGTTCGCGGCGCCCCGTCCCGCCCTGCAGCGCCTGCTGGGCGTGGTCGTCGGCGTGGTGCTGGGCGTGACCGTCCTGCACTGGCTCCCGGCGGTCCCCGCGTCGTTCCTGGTCGTCCTGGTGTGCGGCTGCGCCGGGATGTACCTGCTGCGCCACGAGGGCGCCCCCAACCAGCAGGTGCTGATCACCGCCGTGATGATCTACGCGACGCCGACGCCCGGGTATCCGCTGGCCCGCCTGGTGGAGAGCGCGATCGGCATCGCCGTCGTGACGCTCCTCGGCCCGTTGCTGTGGCCGCCGAACCCGTACCGCGAGGCGGCGGGCGGCCTGGAGGCGTACCGCACCGGGCTGCGGGCCCGCCTGGAGCAGATCGCCGCGGGGGCGGCCTCCGGGCGGACGGTCCCGACGCGTCCCGATCCGTTCGCCCTGTGGCACCGGCCGCACGAACTGCTCGTCACCCTGGAGCGCAGGACGGGCCGCACGGTGCTCCTGCCGCCGCGGCGGCCCCCGGCGGCGGACACCCTCCGCCCACGCCTGCGGCTGGCCGCCCGTACGGCTCCGGCCCTGCTGCTGCTCGCGCGGGAGTTGGAGGTACGGGAGACGGCGCCGCGGAGTCCGGCCGCCGCCCCGGCCCCGGCCGACGCGGCGGTGCTCGCCCTGGCCCCGGTGGTCGAGGCGACCGCCCGGGCCCTGGACGCGGCGCTGGGCGGGGAGGACTGCGCGGCCGACCTGCGCGTGGCCCGGGACCTCGCCGCCGAGCACCGGGCCGCCCGTCCCGGCCGCGCCGACACCGTCCTGCGGGCCGGCCTGGAACTCACCCACGAGGCCCTGACGGACCACCTCGCGACACCCGCGGCCTGACTGCCCCGAGGGCCTGTCGTCGAACTCCCGTCCACCTCGCGACGCCCGGCCCCGGGGCGTCCGCGCGTCGGCCGTCCGGCGTAACCCCGGGGCCGTCCGGCCGTCGTTGCCGGGCCGGGGGTGCGGGTGGGCGCGAGAGTGATGGTCCGCGGCGAGGTGAGGATGGACCCCGAATGGACCTGGCTCTGGCCTTCGACACGCTGGCCCGGTGGCAGTTCGGCATCACCACCGTCTACCACTTCCTGTTCGTGCCGCTGACGATCTCCCTCTCGACCCTGGTCGCCGTCCTCCAGACGGCGTGGGTGCGCACCGGGAACGAGAAGTACCTCGCCGCCACGAAGTTCTGGGGGCGGCTGTTCCTGATCAACATCGCGATGGGTGTCGTCACCGGCATCGTCCAGGAGTTCCAGTTCGGCATGAACTGGTCCGACTACTCGCGCTTCGTCGGCGACGTCTTCGGGGCGCCCCTGGCCTTCGAGGCGCTGATCGCCTTCTTCTTCGAGTCCACCTTCATCGGCCTGTGGATCTTCGGCTGGGACAAGCTGCCCAAGAGGATCCACCTCGCCTGCATCTGGGCGGTGTCGATCGGCACCATCCTGTCCGCCTGGTTCATCCTCGCCGCCAACTCGTTCATGCAGCACCCCGTCGGCTACCGCATGAACGAGGAACGCGGCCGGGCCGAGCTGACCGACTTCTGGCTGGTCCTCACCCAGAACACCACCCTGGTCGTGGTCTACCACACGCTCTCCGCCGCCTTCCTGACCGGCGGCGCCTTCATGTTGGGCATCGCGGCCCTGCACCTGCGGCGCGGCAGGCACGTGCCGGTGATGCGCACCTCGATGCGGCTGGGCATGGTGACGATGCTGCTGGCGGGGGTGCTGGTCGCCTTCAGCGGGGACAGCCTCGGCAAGGTCATGGTCCAGCAGCAGCCGATGAAGATGGCCGCCGCCGAGGCGCTGTGGGACGGCCAGACGTCCGCGCCGTTCTCCGTCTTCGCCATCGGGGACGTCTCCGAGGGGCACAACAGTGTGGAGTGGTCGATCCCCGGGCTGCTGTCCTTCCTCGCGGAGGGCAACTTCACCGCGTACGTGGCGGGCATCAACGACACGGAGGCGTCCGAGCAGGCCAAGTACGGGCCCGGGGACTACAAGCCCGACATCCCGGTCGCGTTCTGGGGCTTCCGCTTCATGATGGGCTTCGGCATGACCTCGCTCGCCATCGGCGTCGTGGGCCTGTGGCTGACCCGCAAGAAGTTCTTCCTCGACCCGGGGCTGCGGACCGGCGAGGACGAGGTGCCGCACCTGGCCGTGACCCGGAGCAGGACCCTGGGCTCCCTGCTGACCACCTGGTACTGGCGCGCTGCCGTCTGGACGCTCGCCTTCCCGCTGATCGGCAACTCCTGGGGCTGGATCTTCACCGAGACGGGCCGTCAGCCCTGGGTCGTGTACGGGGTGCTGCGCACCCGGGACGCGGTCTCCCCGAACGTCTCCCACGCCGAGGTCATCACGTCGATGTCCGCCTTCACCCTCCTCTTCGCCGTGCTCGCGGTGATCGAGGTCAAGCTCCTGGCGAAGGCCGTGATGGCCGGCCCGCCCGAGCTCACCCCCGCCGACCTCACCTCGCCCCGCCGGGTCGGCGGGGACGACGACCAGGACCCGGACCGTCCGATGGCGTTCTCGTACTGAGGGACGCGGCGCGACGGCAGCGGCCGCACCACCGCCACCGCCACCGGGGTGACGGACAGCACCGCTCCCGACCGGGACCGACCGCCACCGGCTCTGGACAGGGCGGACAACCCGCCGGTAACTTAATCTGAGCAAGCGCTTAGGCATGAGCGGCGGACCGCCGCGACCGAAGGGAGCCGGCCCAGTGCGCCGTACCGTTTTCAACGAGGACCACGAGGCGTTCCGCGAGACCATCCGCGCCTTCATCGAGGCCGAGGTCGTCCCCGTCTACGACGAGTGGTTCCAGGCGGGCCAGGCTCCCCGCGACTTCTACTACAAGCTCGGCGAGCTGGGCGTCTTCGGCATCAACGTGCCCGAGGAGTTCGGCGGCGCGGGCCTGGACACCCACAAGTTCGAGGCCGTCCTCTACGAGGAGACCTCGCGCGCGGGCGTGAACTTCGGCGGCTCCGGCGTGCACGTGCTCCTCGCGCTGCCGTACATCAAGATGCTCGGCAACGACGAGCAGAAGAAGCGTTACCTCCCGAAGTTCGTCTCCGGCGAGGAGATGTGGGCCCTGGCGATGACCGAGCCGGGCACCGGTTCCGACGTCGCGGGCATGAAGACCACCGCCAAGCTCTCCGAGGACGGCACCCACTACGTCCTCAACGGCTCCAAGACCTTCATCACCGGCGGCGTGCACGCCGACCGCGTGATCGTCTGCGCCCGCACCTCCGCCCCCCGCGAGGACGACCGCCGCTTCGGCATCTCCCTCTTCGCCGTGGACACCAAGTCCGAGGGCTACTCCATCGGCCGCAAGCTCGACAAGCTCGGCCTGCGCACCTCCGACACCGCCGAGCTGGCGTTCGTCGACGTGAAGGTGCCGGTCGAGGACCTGATGGGCGAGGAGAACAAGGGCTTCTACTACCTCGGCGCCAACCTGCCGTCCGAGCGCTGGGGCATCGCCTTCGGCGCCTACGCGCAGGCCAAGGCCGCCGTCCGGTTCGCCCAGCAGTACGTGACGGACCGCACCGTCTTCGGCAAGCCGGTCGCGCACTTCCAGAACACCAAGTTCGAGCTGGCCTCCTGCCAGGCCGAGGTGGACGCCGCCGAGGCGGTCGCCGACCGCGCCCTGGAGGCCCTGGACGCCGGTGAGCTGACCGCCGCCGAGGCCGCCTCCGCGAAGCTGTTCTGCACCGAGGTCGCCCACCGCGTCATCGACAAGTGCCTCCAGCTGCACGGCGGCTACGGCTACATGAACGAGTACCCGATCGCCCGCCTGTACGCCGACAACCGCGTCAACCGCATCTACGGCGGCACCAGCGAGGTCATGAAGTCGATCATCGCCAAGTCGATGGGTCTGTAAGTCCCCTTGACCGAGCTCGACGAGAACGAGGCGCTCACCGATCTCCTCGACCTGCTCGACCTGGAGCAGATCGAGGAGAACATCTTCCGCGGCACGAGCCGGCAGTCCCTCGTGCCGCGGGTGTTCGGCGGGCAGGTCGCGGCCCAGGCGCTGGTCGCGGCCGGCCGGACCGTGCCCGCGGACCGGACCGCGCACTCGCTCCACTCGTACTTCCTGCGGGCCGGTGACCCGGGCGCGCCCATCGTGTACTCCGTCGACCGGATCCGCGACGGGCGCTCCTTCACCACCCGCCGCGTCGTCGCCGTGCAGCACGGGCAGCCGATCTTCCACCTCTCCGCGTCCTTCCAGACGTACGAGGAGGGGCTCGACCACCAGGCGGCGATGCCGGCGGCGCCGGACCCGGAGTCCCTGCCGACCGCCGCCGAGTCCCTCCCCCTGTACCGGGACGTCTTCCGGGACCCGGGGACCGTGGAGCGGCTGGTCGCGGCCCGCGCCGCGGTGGACCTGCGGTACGCGACGACCCCGCCGTGGGGCAGCGTCGGCAAGCCGGTCGAGCCGCGCTCGCAGGTGTGGTTCCGCACCGGGGGCAAGCTCGCGGACGACCCGCTGCTGCACACCTGCCTGGCCACGTACGTCTCCGACATGACCCTGCTGGACTCGGTGCTGCTCGCGCACGGCCGGGGCGGTTGGGCGGTGGGCGACGTGGTGGGCGCCTCGCTGGACCACGCCATGTGGTTCCACCGGCCCTTCCGCGCCGACGAATGGCTCCTGTACGACCAGGAGTCCCCCTCCTCGGCGGCCGGCCGCGGCCTCGGTCAGGCCCGGATCTGGACCCGGGACGGCCGCCTCGCGGTCACCGTCATCCAGGAGGGCGTGGTGCGCGTACCGCGCGCCTGAGCCCGGCCGGGCGCGGCGTCGGGTGTCGCTGACATCCAGACCCCGGGGCCGGACATACCGTCACGTCATGCCCGAACAACCCGAAAGCGTCGCCACGGTGGTCGTGGCCACCGTCACCAACCTCGGGATCGCCGCGGCGAAGGCGGTCGCCGGAGTCCTCAGCGGGTCCAGCGCCATGCTGTCCGAGGCGGCGCACTCGGTCGCCGACACCGTGACCGAGGTACTGCTGCTGACCGCCCTCAAGCGCAGCGCCAGACCGGCCGACGAGGCGCACCCGCTGGGCTACGGGCCCGAGCGCTGGATCTGGGCGCTGCTCGCCTCGGTCGCCACGTTCGCCGGCGGCGCGGTCTTCGCGGTGTACGACGGCATCCACACCCTGGTGCACGGCGAGGACCCCGGCAACCCGACCCTGTCGTACATCGTCCTCGCGGTCGCCGCCGTCCTGGAGGGGTACTCGCTGCTGGTGGCGTGGCGCCAGGTGCGCGGCGAGGCGGAGCGGATGCGGGCGCCGCTGGGCCTGTACGTGAAGCACACCCCGGACACGGCGGTGAAGGCGGTGCTGCTGGAGAACGCGGCCGCGCTGATCGGGCTGGCGCTGGCGGCGGGCGGGCTGCTGGGGGCGCAGCTGACCGGTTCCGGCGTCTACGACGGGGTGGCCTCGCTGCTGATCGGGCTGCTGCTGGTGTGGGTGGCCTGGGAGCTGGGCCGTTCGAACGCGCAGTACCTCATCGGGCGGCCGCTGCCCGCCGCGGTGCGGGACGAGGTGCGCGAGGAGCTGCTCTCGGTGCTGCACATCGAGGCGGTGCTGGAGCTGACGACGCTGGTGCAGGGCCCGGACGAGGTACTGATCGCCGCGAAGGTCGACTTCCACGACCTGGCGTCGGCCCGGCAGGTGGAGACGGCCTGCGAGGTGGCGGAGGCGCAGCTGCGCGAGCGCTTCCCGGCGATCCGCCGCGTCTACCTGGACCCGACGCCCTCCTGAGGCCCCGGGAGTCCCGGCAGCGGATCCGGCCGTCGGGGCAGCAGGTCCCGCGGGCCCGTCCACATCTTCGACGGCTTCACCCCGACCGCGCGGGTCGTCGCGGACCTCCACCGGCTGCTGCGCCGCGGCGGCACGCTGATCGCGGGGAACCTCGGCCTCGGTCCGTCGGTCGAGGTCTGCGACCACCTCGCCGACCCGGCGCGCCGGCGCGGGCACCCGCTCGGCGAAACAGCGCTGTGGGTCAAGCGCCGACTCCCGAACCCGCCCGTCCGGCTCAGGCCTCGTCGAGCAGGCCCGCCGCGGCCAGCAGGTAGGCCGTCATGGGGTCGTAGAACCGCGGGTCGCGGACGTGGTCGTCGAGCGGGACCGCCACCTGGAGCGTGCCCTCGGCCTCGCCGAGGAAGAGCGCCGGGTCGTTGCAGTCGGCGTACCCGACGGCGTCGATGCCGCGCTGGGCCGCGCAGCCCGCCCAGCCGTGGTCTGCGACGACGAGGTCCGGCTGCGATCGGCCTTCGGCGGCGAGCCCGTCGAGGATCGCGGCCATCGGGGCCGGCGAGTGGGTGTGCCACAGGGTGGCCCCGCGCTCCTGTACGGCGACGCCCGCGAACTGCCACACGGAGCCCTCGTCGGCGATGAGGCCGCGCGGGATCACGACGATCTCGCACCCCGCGGCCCGCAGGGCGTCGGCGGTGGCGCGGTGGACGTCGAGGAGGCCACCGGGGTGGCCGGTGGCGAAGAGGACGGCCTGCCGGTCCAGGGCCGCCTTGCGCAGGCGCGCGGCGAGCCGTTCGAGGCCGGACACGGTCAGCTCGGGGTCGATGGTGTCCTGGCCGAAGCGGTGCGCCGGGTCGTCCACGACCCCGCAGCGCTCCGCCATGACCGCGAGCACGTCCTGCTCGTCGCTCCAGCGGTCCCCGAGCTCCAGGCCCAGCCAGTAGTGGCGGTCCCCGTTGGCGAGCTTGCGGTAGTGGCTCAGGTTGTTCTCGCGCGGGGTCGCGACCTCCCCCGCGATCCGCGTGCGGACCAGGTGTTCGACGAGTTCGGCACGGCTGGGTACGGGCGTCTCTATCGGCATGGCGCCCATTCTGCCGCCGTCCGGCCGGAGCCGTCTGCTCCGTCCCGGACGTCGGACACCCGGCTTCAGTCCGACAGCGCCCCGAAGGCCCCGTTCGCCATGCGCCTCAACAGGGACTCCGTGGCGTCCCGGCCGAGCGCCGCGAGGTGGGGGGTGGAGTTGAGGAGGCCGAACACCGCGTGCACGGAGACGCGCACCTCCGCTTCGCCCACCCGGGGGTGCAGTTCCCGTACGACCGCGACCCACAGCTCCACGTACTGGCGCTGGAGCTGGCGCACGAGCTTGCGGTCGGCCTCCCGCAGGCGGTCGAGCTCCCGGTCGTGGAGGGTGATCAGCGCCCGGTCGTCGAGCGCGAAGTCGATGTGGCCCTCGACGAGGGAGGCGAGGAGCTCCACCGGGTCCCCGGCGGCCTCCTCGACGCGCCGGCGGCCGCCGGTCAGCAGCCGCTCGCTGATGCCGACGAGCAGTTCGGCCAGCATGGCGTCCTTGCCCGCGAAGTGCCGGTACAGGCCGGGGCCGCTGATACCGACCGCGGCCCCTATCTCGTCCACGCCGACGCCGTGGAAGCCGCGCTCCGCGAAGAGACGAGCGGCCTCACTGAGGATCTGCTCGCGACGGGTCGGGGCGGCCGCTCTGGTGCTCATGGGAATCCATTCTAGACAGGGCCGTTAGCGCTCGTTAACCTGGTGGCGAGAGTGTTAACGCTCACTAACCAGCATGCACCGAGCAAGGGAGCTCGACCGATGCAGCAGGCACCAGTGCTGACGAGCGCCGCGGACCCGGCGTCCGAGGCCTGGCGGACCAATGAGGCCGCCCACCGCGAGCTGACCGAGGGCCTGCGCGCCCGGCTCGACGCGGCCCGGCTCGGCGGCGGCGAGCGGGCCCGCGCCCGCCACACCGCCCGCGGCAAGCTCCTGCCCCGCGACCGCGTGGACACCCTCCTGGACCCGGGGTCCCCCTTCCTGGAACTGGCCCCGCTGGCGGCGGAGGGCATGTACGGCGGCGCGGCCCCGGCCGCCGGGGTGATCGCCGGCATCGGACGGGTCAGCGGCCGCGAGTGCGTCATCGTCGCGAACGACGCCACCGTCAAGGGCGGCACGTACTACCCGATGACCGTCAAGAAGCACCTGCGCGCCCAGGAAGTGGCCCTGGAGAACCGTCTCCCCTGCCTCTACCTGGTCGACTCGGGCGGCGCCTTCCTGCCCATGCAGGACGAGGTCTTCCCCGACCGGGAGCACTTCGGCCGGATCTTCTACAACCAGGCCCGCATGTCGGGGGCCGGGATCCCGCAGATCGCGGCCGTCCTCGGCTCCTGCACGGCGGGCGGGGCGTATGTCCCTGCGATGAGCGACGAGGCGGTCATCGTGCGCGGCCAGGGCACGATCTTCCTCGGCGGCCCGCCGCTGGTGAAGGCCGCGACCGGTGAGGTCGTCACGGCCGAGGAGCTGGGCGGCGGCGAGGTCCACTCCCGGGTCTCCGGCGTCACCGACCACCTCGCGGAGGACGACGCGCACGCGCTGCGGATCGTACGGAACATCGTGGCGACCCTGCCGGAGCGCGGGGCCCTGCCCTGGTCGGTGGAGGCTCCCGAGGAGCCCAAGGTGGACCCGTACGGCCTGTACGGCGCGGTCCCCGTCGACTCGCGCACGCCGTACGACGCGCGCGAGATCATCGGGCGGATCGTGGACGGCTCCCGCTTCCAGGAGTTCAAGGCCGAGTTCGGGCAGACCCTGGTCACCGGCTTCGCGCGGATCCACGGGCACCCGGTCGGGATCGTCGCCAACAACGGCATCCTGTTCTCCGAATCCGCCCAGAAGGGCGCCCACTTCATCGAGCTGTGCGACCAGCGCGGCATCCCGCTGCTGTTCCTCCAGAACATCTCCGGCTTCATGGTCGGCCGGGACTACGAGGCCGGCGGCATCGCCAAGCACGGCGCCAAGATGGTCACGGCGGTCGCCTGCACCCGGGTCCCGAAGCTGACCGTGGTCGTCGGCGGCTCGTACGGCGCGGGCAACTACTCGATGTGCGGGCGGGCGTACTCGCCCCGCTTCCTGTGGATGTGGCCCAACGCCAAGATCTCGGTGATGGGCGGCGAGCAGGCCGCCTCCGTCCTGGCCACCGTCAAGCGGGACCAGATCGAGGGCGCCGGCCAGGAGTGGCCCGCCGAGGACGAGGAGGCCTTCAAGGCCCCGGTCCGCGCGCAGTACGAGGAGCAGGGCAGCGCGTACTACGCCACGGCCCGGCTGTGGGACGACGGGGTCATCGACCCGATGGAGACCCGGCAGGTGCTGGGACTGGCCCTGACCGCGTGCGCGAACGCCCCCCTGGGCGAGTCGGGCTTCGGCATCTTCCGTATGTGACGTGAGGACCTCACTGATGTTCAGCACTGTTCTGGTCGCGAACCGGGGCGAGATCGCGGTCCGGGTCATCCGCACCCTGCGGGAGCTCGGCGTCCGCTCCGTGGCCGTCTTCAGCGACGCGGACGCCGACGCCCGGCACGTGCGGGAGGCCGACACGGCCGTCCGGATCGGCCCGGCGGCGGCCGCCGAGAGCTACCTGTCCGTGGAGCGGCTGCTCGACGCGGCCCGCCGCACCGGCGCCGAGGCCGTCCACCCCGGCTACGGATTCCTCGCCGAGAACGCGGCCTTCGCCCGGGCCTGCGAGGAGGCCGGGCTGGCCTTCATCGGTCCGCCGGCCTCCGCCATCTCCCTGATGGGCGACAAGATCCGCGCCAAGGAGACGGTGCGGGCGGCCGGCGTCCCGGTGGTCCCCGGCTCCTCCGGCAGCGGCCTGACCGACGCCGAACTCGTCGCGGCGGCGCGGAAGATCGCCATGCCCGTCCTGCTCAAGCCCTCGGCGGGCGGCGGCGGCAAGGGCATGCGGCTGGTCCGCGACGAGGCCGTGCTGGCCGAGGAGATCGCGGCGGCCCGGCGCGAGGCGAAGTCCTCGTTCGGTGACGACACCCTGCTCGTGGAGCGGTGGATCGACCGGCCCCGGCACATCGAGATCCAGGTCCTCGCCGACGCCCACGGCAACGTGGTGCACCTGGGCGAGCGCGAGTGCTCCCTCCAACGGCGCCACCAGAAGGTGATCGAGGAGGCCCCGTCGGTGTTCCTCGACGAGGCGACGCGGGCGGCGATGGGCGCGGCGGCCGTGGAGGCGGCCCGCTCGTGCGGGTACGTCGGCGCGGGCACGGTGGAGTTCATCGTCCCCGGCGAGGACCCGTCCTCGTACTACTTCATGGAGATGAACACCCGCCTCCAGGTCGAGCACCCGGTGACGGAGCTGATCACCGGACTGGACCTGGTCGAGCAGCAGCTGCGGGTCGCCGCCGGCGCCGAACTGGGCTTCGGGCAGGCCGACGTCACGCTGACCGGCCACGCGATCGAGGCCCGCGTCTGCGCCGAGGACCCGGCCCGCGGGTTCCTGCCCTCCGGCGGTACGGTCCTCGCGCTCTCCGAGCCGTCGGGCGGGGCGGTGCGCACCGACTCGGGGCTGACCGCCGGCGTCGACACCGGCTCCACGTACGACCCGATGCTGTCCAAGGTGATCGCGTACGGCCCGGACCGGGCCGCCGCCCTGCGGGTGCTGCGCGGGGCGCTGGCCGACACGGTGATCCTGGGCGTCCAGACGAACACCGGGTTCCTGCGCCGGCTCCTGGCGCACCCGGACGTGGTCTCGGGGAACCTGGACACCGGCCTGGTCGAGCGGGACCTCGCCGAGCTCCTGCCCGACGGCGTGCCCCCGGAGGTGTTCGCGGCGGCGGCGCTGCTCGCGGCCGCCCCGCCGGCGCGGACGCCGGGCTGGGTCGACCCGTTCGACGTGGCCGACGGTTGGCGCCTGGGCGGCACCCCGGCCTGGACCGTCCACCACTTCCGGCTCCCCGGGCAGGAACCGGTGGAGGTCCGCACCCGCCCGTCCGGCGCCGGCACGGAACTGCTGACGCCCACCCCCGACGGCGCGGCCACCCCGGCCCACGGCCGGATCGTGGCCCGCACCGCGGACCGGGTGACCGTCGAACTGGACGGCGTCACCCACACGTTCAGCTGCGCCCCCTCCCCCGAGGGCACCTGGCTGGGCCGCTCGGGCGACTCCTGGCACCTCCAGCGGCACGACCCCGTCGCCGCCCAGGGCCGGGCGAGCGCGGGGGCCGACACCCTGGCCGCCCCGATGCCCGGGACCGTGACCGTCGTCAAGGTCGCCGTCGGGGACAAGGTCGTCGCGGGTCAGAGCCTGCTCGTGGTGGAGGCCATGAAGATGGAGCACGTCATCTCCGCCCCGCACGCCGGCACCGTCACCGAACTCGACGTCTCGCCCGGCACCACGGTGGCCATGGACCAGGTCCTGGCCGTGGTCACCGCCGACGAGGAGGCGGGCGAATGAACGGCCTGCCGATGACCGTCCCGGCCCCCGCCGGGCTGCCCGCGCGGGTGCGGATCCACGAGGTCGGCGCGCGCGACGGGCTCCAGAACGAGAAGACGGCCGTCCCCACGGAGGTGAAGGCGGAGTTCGTGCACCGCCTGGCGGCCGCCGGCCTCACCACCATCGAGGCCACCAGCTTCGTCCACCCGAAGTGGGTGCCGCAGCTCGCGGACGCCGAGCGGCTCTTCCCGCTGCTCGCCGACGTCGGGGCGGCGCTGCCCGTCCTGGTCCCCAACGAGCGCGGCCTCGACCGGGCGCTCGCCCTCGGCGCCACCCGCATCGCGGTGTTCGGCTCGGCGACGGAGACCTTCGCCGAGCGGAACCTGAACCGCACGGTCGCCGAGTCCCTGGCCATGTTCGAGCCCGTCGTGGCCCGCGCCAAGCAGGAGGGGGCGCACGTCCGGGGCTACCTGTCCATGTGCTTCGGCGACCCGTGGGAGGGCGCCGTACCCGTGGAGCAGGTCGTGGGGGTCGCCAAGGCCCTCCTCGACCTCGGCTGCGACGAGTTGAGCCTCGGCGACACCATCGGCGTGGCCACGCCGGGACACGTCCAGGTCCTGCTCCGCGAGCTGAACGCGCGGGGCGTGGGCACCGACCGGATCGGCGTGCACTTCCACGACACGTACGGCCAGGCCCTGTCCAACACCCTCGCCGCGCTCCAGCACGGCGTGACGACGATCGACGCCTCCGCGGGCGGCCTGGGCGGCTGCCCGTACGCCAAGAGCGCCACCGGCAACCTCGCCACCGAGGACCTGGTGTGGATGCTCGACGGCCTCGGCATCGAGACCGGCGTCGACCTGGCCGCCCTCACCGCCACGAGCGTGTGGATGGCCGAACAGCTGGGACGCCCCAGCCCCTCCCGTACCGTCCGCGCCCTCTCCCACAAGGAGTAGTCACACCATGCCCCTCGACCACCGGCTCACCCCCGAGCACGAGGAACTCCGCCGTACGGTGGAGCAGTTCGCCCACGACGTCGTCGCCCCGAAGATCGGCGACCTGTACGAGCGGCACGAGTTCCCGTACGAGATCGTCGCCGAGATGGGCCGCATGGGCCTGTTCGGCCTGCCCTTCCCCGAGGAGTACGGCGGCATGGGCGGCGACTACCTCGCCCTCGGCATCGCCCTGGAGGAGCTGGCCCGCGTCGACTCGTCGGTCGCGATCACCCTGGAGGCGGGCGTCTCCCTGGGCGCCATGCCGCTGTACCTGTTCGGTACGGAGGAGCAGAAGCGCGAGTGGCTGCCGAGGATGTGCTCCGGCGAGGTCCTCGGCGCCTTCGGCCTGACCGAGCCGGGCGCCGGCAGCGACGCGGGCGGCACCCGCACCACCGCCGTCCGTGACGGCGACGAGTGGGTCATCAACGGTTCGAAGTGCTTCATCACCAACTCCGGTACGGACATCACCGGTCTGGTCACCGTCACCGCCGTGACGGGCCGCAAGGCCGACGGCCGCCCCGAGATCTCCTCGATCATCGTCCCGTCCGGTACTCCGGGCTTCACGGTGGCGGCGCCGTACTCCAAGGTCGGCTGGAACTCCTCGGACACCCGCGAGCTGTCGTTCAGCGACGTACGGGTGCCGCTGGCCAACCTGGTCGGCCAGGAGGGCCGCGGCTACGCGCAGTTCCTGCGGATCCTCGACGAGGGCCGCATCGCCATCTCGGCGCTCGCGACCGGCCTCGCGCAGGGCTGCGTGGACGAGTCGGTGAAGTACGCGAAGGAGCGGCACGCCTTCGGCAAGGCCATCGGCGACAACCAGGCCATCCAGTTCAAGCTGGCGGACATGGAGACGCGCGCCCACATGGCGCGGATCGGCTGGCGCGACGCGGCCTCGCGGCTGGTGGCGGGCGAACCCTTCAAGAAGGAGGCGGCCATCGCGAAGCTGTACTCCTCGACGGTGGCGGTCGACAACGCCCGTGACGCCACCCAGATCCACGGCGGGTACGGCTTCATGAACGAGTACCCGGTGGCCCGCATGTGGCGCGACTCGAAGATCCTGGAGATCGGCGAGGGCACCAGCGAGGTCCAGCGCATGCTCATCGCCCGCGAGTTGGGCTTCGGGGGCTAGGAACGGCCCGTTCCGCAGCAGTGGGGTACCCGGGCGGTCGGTCCGCCCGCCCGGGCCCGCGAGGCAGTGCGCTCTTGGCACTTTCGGGGAAGGTTAGGCTAGCCTTCCTGGCGAACGGCCCTGTGGTCACCTCGCACGCACGCACGAAAGCGGACTTCGACATGCCCAAGCCCCGGACCTCCTCCCTCACCCGTCGCGGCCTCATCGCCGCCGGCGGCGCCCTCGGCCTCGTCGCGGTCCTCTCCGCGTGCGGGAGCACCGACGCGGCGAAGGACGGTACGGGCAAGGACACGGCCGCCGCCTCCGCCCCCGCCGGTCCGTGGAGCTTCAAGGACGACCTGGACAAGGACGTCACGGTCAAGTCCACCCCGAAGAACATCGTCGCGTTCACCGGCACGGCCGCCGCGCTCAACGACTACGGCGTCAAGGTCAAGGGCGTCTTCGGCCCCACGAAGACCGCCGACGGCAAGCCCGACGTCCAGGCCGGTTCGCTGGACATATCCAAGGTCGAGATCCTCGGCAACGTCTACGACGAGTTCAACGTCGAGAAGTACGCCGCCCTCCAGCCCGACCTGCTCGTCACCAACACCTGGGACGGCTCGTACTGGTACGTCCCCGAGGCCTCCAAGGACAAGATCCTGAAGCTGGCCCCGGCCGCCGCGATCTCCGTGGGCGGCAACGCCACCCTGGACAAGGCCCTGGAGCGCACCGCGGACCTCGCCAAGTCCCTCGGCGCCGACATGAGCTCCAAGAGCACCGTCGACGCCAAGGCCCGCTTCGAGGCCGCCTCCGCCAAGGTCCGCGAGGCCACCAAGGCCAACCCGGGCATCAAGGTGCTCGTCGGCTCCGGCTCCGCCGAGCTCTTCTACGTCTCCACCCCGAAGACCTCCGCCGACCTCAAGTACTTCGAGCAGCTCGGCGTCGAGTTCGTCACCCCGGACAAGGTCGAGGGCGGCTTCTTCGAGAGCCTCAGCTGGGAGAACGCCGGCAAGTACAAGGCCGACCTCGTGCTCCTCGACAACCGCACCGGCACCCTCCAGCCGGAGCAGCTGAAGGCGAAGCCGACCTGGGCCGAGCTGCCCGCCGTCAAGGCCGGCCAGATCACCCCGCGCGTGACCGAGCCGATCTACTCGTACGACCGCTGCGCCCAGATCCTGGAGGACCTCGCCAAGGCCATCCAGAACGCGAAGAAGGTCGGCTGACCCACCCGGCTCCGGCCACCGCCCCGGGACCGGCCCGACCCGCCGGCTCCCGGGGCCGCCCCGTACCCGAATCCCTGGGGGGACCCCGCATGACCGCCGCCGCATCCGACACCCCGGCCGCCGCGCACTTCCGGTTCTTCGTCCTGGAGGTCCTGCGCACGCGGCGGCTCGGACACTCCTTCCTGCGGGTCACCTTCGGCGGCGACCGCCTCGCGGACTTCCGCTCGGGCGGTTTCGACCAGAGCCTGTCGCTGTTCCTGCCGCCGCCCCACCGGGAGCACACCGAACTGCCCTCGACCGACGAGGACACCTGGTTCGCGGCCTGGCGCGCGATGCCGGACGAGGAGCGCCCGGTGATGCGTTCGTACACGGTGCGCGAGCAGCGGCGCGCGCCCGGGGGCGCGGTCGAGGTGGACGTCGACTTCGTCCTGCACGGCCCCGGCGCGGGCACCCCGGCGTCGGACTGGGCCGGACGGGCCGTCACCGGCCGCCGGATCATGGCGATCGGCCCGGCCGTGGCGGAGAACAAGTCCGTGCGCTTCCAGCCGCCGGCCGACACCGACGCGATCCTGATGTACGCGGACGAGACGGCGCTGCCCGCCGCCGCGTCGATCCTGGACCGGCTCGCCGCCGGCACCCGGGTCAGGGCCTGGTTCGAGGTGCCCCACGCGGGCGACCGCCTCGACCTGACGACGCTCGCCGACGCGGACATCACCTGGATCGTCCGCGGGGACACCGCGGGCCGCAAGCGGACCGAGCGGGTGCTGGACGCGCTGCGCGCCGCGCCCCTGCCCCCGGCCGAGGCCCCGTACGCCTGGGTGGCGGGCGAGGCGGGCACGGTCCGCGAGGTGCGCCGGCACTTCGTGCGGGAGCGTTCCGTGGACCGCCGCGCGGTCCGCTTCACCGGCTACTGGCGGCTGGGCGCGAGCGAGGAGCAACTCCTCGCGGAGGCGTACGCGGGCCGGGCGCCGAGCGAGGAACCCACTTCCGAGCTGTAGGGGAAGCAGCGAACCCCTTGCCCGTCCAATTAGGTTAGGCTAACCTAAACATCACACGCCGTCACGGGACCTGCCCCTGACGGTGGAGCAGACCCGGGCGGGCGATCGATACGGTCCCTCGATCGCCCGCCCGCTGCCTTTCCCTCGCGCGCCCCTGTCGCGGCCTGTCTCGACCCCGTCAGGACCAGGGGACGTCCGGCGCCCGGTGGTAGTTGACGTCCTGGGCGTCCAGCCGGGGCCCCTGCGCCGCCAGCCGCTCGCGGTACGAGGCCCAACCCAGCGCCCCCGCCGGGGACCAGCCGAGCTCCGCCACCCCGAGCACCCTCGGGAAGGCCATCAGCTCCCAGTCACCCCGCTCGGAGATCGTCTCCGTCCACAGCGGCGCCTCCACGCCGAGGACGGCGGATTCCGGGGCCCCGGCCAGGTAGGCCCCCGGGTCCCAGGAGTAGGACCGCTCCACCGGCACGTACCCGGCCCACGCCAGCCCCGGCTTCGTCGTCGTGTCGTACTTCATGTCCAGGTACGCCCGGTCCGCCGGCGACAGGATCACCGGGTGCCCGGCCTTCGCCGCCGCCACCACGGCCGCCTTCTCGGCGGCCGCAGTGCGGTCGTGCCCCCAGTACTGGATCACCGCACCCGGCGCCGGACGCCCCTGTGCGAGCTGGTGCCAGGCCACGACGGTCTTCCCGTGCCGGGCGACGACCGCCTGGGCCCGGTCCATGAAGGTCGCGTAGTCCGCGGCCGGCGTCGCGTGCGCCTCGTCGCCCCCGATGTGCAGGTACTTCCCCGGGGTCAGCTCCGCGATCTCGCTCAGTACCTGGTCCACGAACTCGTAGGTCCGCTCCTCGCCCACGCACAGGGAGCTGAAGCCGACCTTGACCCCGGTGTAGCGCTCCCGCGCCTTCCCGTCGCAGTTGAGCTCCGCGTAGGACGCCTGCGCCGCGTTCGTGTGGCCCGGCATGTCGATCTCCGGGACCACGTCCACGTACCGGCGGGCCGCGTACTCCACCAGGTCCCGGTACTCCTCCTTCGTCCAGTGGCCCCCGGGGCCGCCGCCGACCTCGCTGCCGCCCCCGTACTCCGCGAGCCGGGGCCACGAATCGATCGCGATCCGCCAACCCTGGTCGTCGGTCAGGTGCACGTGCAGTGTGTTGATCTTGTACTGGGCGAGCTGGTCCACGTACCTCTTGACCTGCTCCACCGGGAAGAAGTGGCGCGCCACGTCCACCATCGCCCCGCGGTAGGCGAACCTCGGCGCGTCCGTGACCGTCCCGCCCGGCACGTCCCCCGTCCCGCGCACCGGCACCAGCTGACGCAGCGTCTGCCCGCCGCGGAAGAGCCCCGCCGGGGTCCGGGCGGTCAGCGTCACCCCGGCGGCGGTGGTCCGGAGCCGGTAGCCCTCCACCCCCAGCTCCTGGGCACCCTCGTCCAGCAGGAGTCGGATCCCGTCCCCCTCCTGCCCGTCGACCACCGGCAGCGGCAGCCCGCTCGGCCCCCGCAACTGCTCCGCGAGGAGCTCGCCGACCTGGCGGACCTCCTCGGAGGCGCCCGCGCCGGTACGGATGACCGTGCCGGCCCCGAAGGCGTACCCGGCGCCCTCGGCGCGCGCGGAGGCGGGCGCCGGCAGGAGCCGGTCGTAGGGGGCGAGGGCGGCGGGGCGCGGGCCGCCGGGTTTGGCGTCGTCGCCGTGGGCGGCGGTGCAGGAGACGGCCGCGCCGAGGACGAGGAGGGTGCCGAGCGTGCGTCGCAGGACTCTCATGCAGCCCAGGTATAGACCCAACGGAGGGCCGTGACGATGGGAGAATCGCCGGATGGCGGAAATCATCCAGAAGGACGGTACGTGGACCTTCGACGGGGACGCGGTGCGCATCGTGCCGGGCCACGACAAGGGGGTGTCCCTGCTGCGCCAGCACCTCGGCGAGGTGACAGTACCCCTGCACGCGATAGCGGGGATCAGCCACGAACCGGGCCGCAAGGCGGGCCGGTTGCGGCTCCGGCTGCGTGACGGCGCGGACCCGCTCCTCCAGGTCACCGGGGGGCGGCTCCCGGAGGGCTCGGACCCGTACCGGCTGACGGTGGAGCCGGACCGCACGGGGGTCGCCGAGTACTTCGTCGACGCGGTCCGCAACGCACTGCTGCTGGACCGGGTCGACCCCGGACCGTCGGACGCGTACCTGATGCCCGGCCCCCCGGTGCCGATCTCGGTGAGCGCGGGCGACGGGACGGTGACCTTCGACGGGGACGCCGTCACCCTGCAGTGGAGCTGGACCGCCGAGGACGCCAAGACCGCCGGCGGATCGCGCACCTTCCGCACGGCGGACCTCAAGGCGGTCGAGTGGGTCCCCGCGCGGGGACTGGAGAACGGCTGGCTGCGCTTCTCCCTGGCGGGCGTCCCCTCGGCGGGCCCGCCCAAGTACGACCCCCACACGGTGGAGATCTTCGGGCTCAAGAAGGACCCGCTGATGGCGCTGGCCGCCGCCGCGGTCGTGGTGCGCCTGCCCCACCCGGCGGCGGCAGCGGCATCCGCCCCCGTCCCGTCCATCCCGCCGACGGCCGCCCCGGCCGCCCTCCCCACCCCGGCCCCGGCGGGCGACGACCACGACGCCCTGCTGCGCCGGCTGCGCGAGCTGGGCGAACTGCACACGACGGGCATCCTGACCGCCGAGGAGTTCGCCCTGGCAAAAGCGGCGATTTTGCGTCGCTTCTGACCGACCCGAGCCGGAATCACCCATTCCTCTGGTCCAGACCAGCGAGATCCTGCCCGATTCCGGGCAGGATCTTTGCGTTCCTCCCGTTCGCCGGTCAATATCTACGAGTGCTCGACCGCCGCCCGTCGCATGACGACCTCGTCGACCACCTGGTGCGCAGCACCGCGCTGCAGCGCGGCGAGGCCGCCCGGGTGGTGCTCGACGTACTCGCCTACTTCGACGAGACGACCGAGGAGTTCGTCCGGCGCCGCCACCGCGAACTGCAGTCCGGCGGGGCGGTCAACGCCGAGATCTTCGAGCGGATCGCGGCCGAACTGCCGCACCGCGCCGTGGCGCCCCCGGAGCTCTCCCTCCGGCAGCTGCGCCGCATCGTCTACGGCTGAGCACGGCATCCGAACTTCAGGAGGGGCAATACCGTATGTGCGGAATCGTGGGTTACATCGGCAAGCGCGACGTGGCACCGCTGCTGCTGGAAGGACTCCAGCGGCTGGAATACCGCGGCTACGACTCGGCGGGCATCGTCGTGAACAGCCCGAAGTCGGCGGCCCTGAAGGTCGTCAAGGCCAAGGGTCGGGTCCGTGAACTGGAGTCCCGCGTCCCCAAGCGCTTCGCCGGCACCACGGGCATCGCGCACACCCGCTGGGCCACCCACGGCGCGCCGAGCGACATCAACTCGCACCCGCACCTCGACGCCGAGAACAAGGTGGCGGTCGTCCACAACGGCATCGTCGACAACGCCTCGGAGCTGCGCGCCAAGCTGGAGGCCGAGGGCGTCGTCTTCGTCTCGGAGACCGACACCGAGGTCCTCGTCCACCTGATCGCCCGCTCGCAGGCCGAGACGCTGGAGGAGAAGGTCCGCGAGGCCCTCAAGGTCGTCGACGGCACCTACGGCATCGCCGTCATGCACGCCGACTTCGCCGACCGCATCGTCGTCGCCCGCAACGGCTCCCCGGTCGTCCTCGGCATCGGCGAGAAGGAGATGTTCGTCGCCTCGGACGTCGCCGCCCTGGTCGCCCACACCCGCCAGGTCGTCACTCTCGGCGACGGCGAGATGGCCACCCTCAAGGCCGACGACTTCCGCACGTACACCACGAGCGGTACGACGACCACCGCCACGCCCGAGACCGTGGAGTGGGAGGCCGCCTCCTACGACATGGGCGGCCACGACACCTACATGCACAAGGAGATCTCCGAGCAGCCCGACGCGGTCGACCGCGTGCTGCGCGGCCGGATCGACGACCGCTTCAACACCGTGCACCTGGGCGGCCTGAACCTGGACCCGCGCGAGGCGCGCGGCATCCGCCGGGTCAAGATCCTCGGCTGCGGCACCTCGTACCACGCGGGCCTCATCGGCGCGGGCCTCATCGAGAGCATGGCCCGGATCCCCGCCGACGCCGAGCCGGCGTCCGAGTTCCGCTACCGCAACCCGGTCGTGGACCCCGACACCCTGTACATCGCCGTCTCCCAGTCCGGTGAGACCTACGACGTGCTCGCGGCCGTCCAGGAGCTCAAGCGCAAGGGCGCCCGCGTCCTCGGCGTGGTGAACGTGGTCGGTTCCGCCATCGCCCGCGAGGCCGACGGCGGCGTGTACGTGCACGCCGGCCCCGAGGTCTGCGTCGTCTCCACGAAGTGCTTCACCAACACGGTCGTCGCCTTCGCGCTGCTCGCCGTGCACCTCGGCCGGATCCGGGACCTCTCCGTCACCGACGGCAAGCGGATCATCGAGGGCCTGCGCAAGCTGCCCGCGCAGATCCAGGAGATCCTGGACGGCGAGGAGGACATCAAGAAGCTGGCGGCCGAGTACGCCGAGGCCAAGTCGATGATGTTCATCGGTCGCGTCCGCGGGTACCCGGTGGCGCTGGAGGCCTCCCTCAAGCTGAAGGAGATCTCCTACATCCACGCCGAGGCCTACCCGGCCTCCGAGCTCAAGCACGGCCCGCTCGCCCTCATCGAGCCGGCGATGCCGACGGTCGCGATCGTCCCGGACGACGACCTGCTGGAGAAGAACCGCGCCGCGCTGGAGGAGATCAAGGCCCGCAGCGGCCGCATCCTCGCAGTCGCCCACCGGGAGCAGGAGAAGGCCGACCACACCATCCTCGTCCCCAAGAACGAGGACGAGCTGGACCCGATCCTGATGGGCATCCCGCTCCAGCTCCTGGCCTACCACACCGCCCTGGCCCTGGGCCGGGACATCGACAAGCCGCGCAACCTGGCGAAGTCCGTCACCGTCGAGTAGCCGGACCGCGCACATGAGGAACGGCCCCCCGGGATCCCCCGGGGGGCCGTTCCGCGTCCGCTCCCCCACCGCGCCTCAGCTTGCGGCGACCGCGCCGCGACGGGAGGACCTGCCGAACGCCACCGGCCAGTGCGCCAGGGCCGCCGTGGCCCCGTACCAGGCGAGCAGTCCGGCGACCGCCGCCACCCAGCCCGCCGCCTTGGCGAGGACGCCGCTGTCTGCGAAGGCGCCTATCGCGAGCAGCAGCAGGGAGAGGGTGAAGAGGCCGTACACACCCTGTCCGAAGAGCCCGCTCGCGGCCCCCACGGTGAGGGTCAGGCCGAGCAGGGCGAACAGGACGAGGAACGATCCGGCAGCGTCTGCCGAAACCTTTCCGTCGGCTCCGGCCGCCCAGGTGAACCAGAAGGCGCCGAGGCCCGCGAACGCCGTGCCGTTGAAGCCGTTGCCGCCGCGGAACTCCAGGAGTCCGAGGACGAACAGGGCGAGACCGCCGACGTAGGTGGCGAGCGACACGGAGTTGGCCGCGGAGACACCGTCGATGATGCCGGTGTGGCCGATACCGAACGCGAGAAGGGTGAGACCCAGGGCGATGTGCCCCAGGGTCGAGGTCGAGGCCGTGCTTCCCGCAGAGACACCGTTGTCCACGGCGGGCTCCCTTCGATCTGCAGTTGTTTGCTGCGTCCCAGCAGCATTTATCTACCCTTTACATGGGGGTTCACAACCGCACGAGCGACATACAGCGGGTTACGGAATGACAACAACGGGTCGCTGCGCCCGCTTCGCCAGCCGCCCCGCGACCGACCCGAAGATCCGGCCCACGATCCCGTGCGTGGAGCCGACCACGATGGCGTCCGCCGAGTACTCCCGGCCGACCTCCTCCAGCTCGTGGCAGATGTCCCCGCCCCGCTCCACCAGGATCCACGGCACCTCGGCCAGATAGTCCGCGCAGGCCAGCTCCAGCCCCAGCACCTCGGTGCGGTGGTCGGGCACGTCCACGAAGACGGGCGGCTCGCACCCGGCCCACACCGTGGTCGGCAGCCGGTTGGCCACGTGCACGATGATCAGACCGGACCCGGAGCGCCGGGCCATCCCGATGGCGTACGCGAGGGCTCGCTCACTGGACGTGGAGCCGTCGAAGCCCACCACCACCCCGTGCCGGAAGGCAGGGTCGCAGGGGTGGCGCGTCTGTTCCACCGCGCGCAGGTCGGCCGAGACGGAGTCGGCGAGGGGTTTGCGCTTGCGGTCCGCGGGTTCGGAGAATTCGTGACCGGCCATGGATGTCTCGGCGAAGGATCCTCGGGGGAAGCGACAGGGACAATTTCGGCGACGCAGTGTGACGGGGCTCTGTCCGGGAAGCATCTTCCCAAGCCCTTACCCACCAGGGTACGGCGACACTCCCGTCCTGCACAGGGCATGCCGCCCTTGGAGAGCGTCCCAGGGAGCATGCCGGAGGTCCGGCGCCTTGGCAATGTCCGCTGTCCCCTACAGCCAGTGACGAAGGACCCTTCCGTCACCCCCGCACACAGTGACCGAGCGGTGTCGCGGGCGTTGGACAGGCGTCCGACCGTCCAGGAAGAGCCCGCAGGGAGTACGCCGTGCCCGGCCATCCGGTTCACCCCGTCCAGCCCGCTCCGCCGACGCAGTCCGCCCCGACCGCCCCTCCTTCCCCCTCCTCATCGCATCCACTGCTTCACCCGTCCGTGCCATCCGGCAGGGCGTCCCATGATGACGACCCGGCGGGTGACGTGGTCCGTTGGGCCGCCTTCAGCTGCCTGCTCGTCCCCGTGGTGCTCGTCGTCTACGGCACTTCCTACGGCGGGGCCGCCGTGGCGACCCTGGGGCTCGCCGCCGTCACCGCGGCCTGCCGGGTGTTGCTGCGGTACTCCGAGAAGACCGAGCGGGCCGCCGCCCGGGTGTCGACGGAGGAGCCGCTTCCGTCGGGACACCGCGGCCGGCACTCGCGCACCGGGGGCGGCTCGCACCGCGGTTGCCACGGTTCCGGACCGGTGTCCCCTCACGACTGACCGGTTCGCACGTACACACCCGGTTGTTTTCAGCCAACTTCCCGATCGAGTGGCCTCCTTGCCGGAATGTCCCCCCAACCCCCCTACCACCAGCGACTACAGAGCCCCGGCGGCGTCGTGACCCTACGGGTACTGGCCATGGCCGGACAGGGCGCTTCCCACCCGGGTAGCGGAGTGGAACGCTTCCTGATCGAATGCTTTTCGCCAAGTTGCCAAGTCGACATAGCGCTGCGTGCTGAACTTGTCACGCCGACACCACGGGACGCAGTAGATTCGATCATGTATTTACGGCGGGGGAGCCACGTGCAAGGCCGAGGGGAAACGTGCAGGTGCGACCAGACCAAGGAGTCGCGACACCCAAGGGGGGCTTAGCGCCATGAGCCAGGATTCCACCGCCGTCGTCGCGGACGCGGGTCGGAAACTCGCGGGGCGTCGCCGCAGGGAGATCGTCGCGGTGCTGCTGTTCAGCGGCGGGCCGATCTTCGAGAGTTCCATTCCACTTTCCGTGTTCGGCATCGACCGGCAGGACGCGGGAGTTCCACGCTATCGACTGCTCGTGTGCGCCGGGGAGGACGGTCCGCTACGGACCACCGGCGGACTCGAACTGACCGCGCCGTACGGGTTGGAGGCGATCGCCCGGGCAGGCACGGTCGTCGTTCCGGCCTGGCGCTCCATCACCTCACCGCCGCCGCCGGAGGCGCTCGACGCACTGCGTCTGGCGCACGAGGAGGGGGCCCGGATCGTCGGTCTGTGCACGGGAGCCTTCGTGCTCGCCGCCGCCGGACTGCTGGACGGCCGGCCCGCCACGACGCACTGGATGTACGCGCCGACGCTGGCCAAGCGCTACCCGTCCGTCCA
The DNA here is from genome assembly GCF_024721315.2 of Streptomyces sp. Isolate_45. Classification (GTDB taxonomy): domain Bacteria; phylum Actinomycetota; class Actinomycetes; order Streptomycetales; family Streptomycetaceae; genus Streptomyces. The sequence continues at coordinate 38,104 of NZ_JANFAK020000039.1, read as the reverse complement.
CGTCGATCCGCGCGAGCTGTTCGTCGACGACGGCGACGTGCTCACCTCCGCGGGCACCGCGGCCGGAATCGACCTGTGCCTGCACATCGTGCGCACCGACCACGGCAGCGAGGCGGCCGGGGCCCTGGCCCGCAGGCTCGTCGTCCCGCCGCGGCGCACGGGTGGCCAGGAACGCTACCTCGACCGGTCGCTGCCCGAGGAGATCGGCGCCGATCCGCTCGCCGAGGTCGTCGCCTGGGCGCTGGAACACCTCCACGAGCAGTTCGACGTGGAGACGCTGGCCGCCCGCGCCTACATGAGCAGGCGCACCTTCGACCGGCGGTTCCGTTCGCTCACCGGCAGCGCACCGCTGCAGTGGCTGATCACCCAGCGGGTGCTCCAGGCACAGCGGCTGCTGGAGACCTCCGACTACTCGGTCGACGAGGTCGCCGGGCGCTGCGGGTTCCGTTCGCCCGTCGCGCTGCGCGGTCACTTCCGGCGGCAACTGGGGTCCTCCCCGGCCGCCTACCGCTCGGCCTACCGGGCGCGCCGCCCGCAGGTCGACGTGGCCCCGGTGACCCAGCTCTCCGACGTACCGGTGCCGCACCAACGCACCGCGCAGCCCCAGCGGGCGGCGGCGGCCCTGGCCGCTTCCGGTCCGAGCGTGACGGAGCTGTACGCCCCCGGCAGGGTGCTGCGCGAGCACGCGTAGCGTCCTCGGGGACCGTGCCCCAGCTCATGACGAAGGTCCCCCGCACCGGCCGAGCACCGATGTGGGGGACCTTCGGCATAAGGTGGGGCGCATGAACGATCGCATGGTGTGGATCGACTGCGAGATGACCGGGCTCTCGTTGACGGACGACGCACTTATCGAGGTGGCCGCACTGGTCACCGACTCGGAGCTCAACGTGCTCGGCGAAGGCGTGGACATCGTGATCCGCCCGCCGGACGCGGCCCTGGAAACCATGCCGGACGTGGTGCGCGAGATGCACACCTCCTCCGGGCTGCTCGACGAGCTGGCCGCCGGCACCACCCTCGCCGACGCCGAGGCCCAGGTCCTGGCGTACGTGCGGGAGCACGTGAAGGAGCCCCGCAAGGCGCCCCTGTGCGGCAACTCCGTCGGCACCGACCGCGGGTTCCTGCTGCGCGACATGGGAGCGCTGGAGAGCTACCTGCACTACCGGATCGTGGACGTGTCCTCGGTCAAGGAGCTGGCTCGCCGTTGGTACCCGCGGGCCTACTTCAACAGCCCGCCGAAGAACGGCAACCACCGGGCGCTCGCGGACATCAAGGAGTCCATCGCCGAGCTGCGGTACTACCGCGAGGCGGTCTTCGTGCCGCAGCCCGGGCCCGACTCGGACACGGCACGCACCATCGCCGCCAAGCACGTCGTGCCCGGCGAGTAACACCCGGGGGAACGGGCGCGGGAAAAGGGGGGAGCGAGCACCCTCCCGGACCCTGTACCCTTTTCTTCGGCCGGTCGTTCTGCGACCGGACATGGTGGGTGTAGCTCAGTTGGTAGAGCACCTGGTTGTGGTCCAGGTGGCCGCGGGTTCAAGTCCCGTCACTCACCCTGAAGGAAGGCCCCGGTACGCGGAAGCGGACCGGGGCCTTCTGCGTACCCGGGGCGCTACGAGGACTCCCGGACGACGAGCTCGGTCGGCAGGATCAGCGCCCGCTCCCCCGCCTCCTCGCCCGCGCCGTCCCGCAGGCCCGCTATGCGCTCCAGCAGGAGCCGGGCCATGGCCCGGCCCATCTCCTCGATCGGCTGGCGGACGCTGGTCAGCGGCGGGTCCATGTGGCGAGCCACCACCGAGTCGTCGAAGCCGACCAGCGCCACGTCCCGCGGGACCCGGCGGCCCGCCGCGCGGAGCTCGCGCAGGGCGCCCGCCGCCATCACGTCGGAGGCGGCGAAGACGGCGTCCAGGGCGGGGCGCCGCTCCAGCAGTTCGCGCATGGCCCGGCGGCCGCCGTCCTCCGTGAAGTCCCCGACGGCCACCAGCCGCTCGTCGACGGGGTGGCCTGCGGTCGTGAGGGCCTGCCGGTAGCCGTCGAGGCGGCACTGGGCTCCGTACACGTCGAGCGGGCCGGTGATCGTGGCGATCGTGCGGCGGCCCCGCCCGAGGAGGTGGCGCACCGCCCCGGCGGCGCCGGCCAGGTTGTCGGAGTCCACGCTCGGGAGGGTCTCGGCGGCCGAGCGGCGGCCGCTGATCACCGCCGGGATGCCCAGCTCGGCCAGCAGCTCGGGCAGCGGGTCCCCGGCGTGCACCGACGCCAGCAACACCCCGTCGACCCGGTGCCCCGACAGGTACTGCGCCAGCCGGCGGCGCTCGCGGTCGCTGCCCGCGAGGGTGAGCACCAGCTGCACGTCGGTCTCGGCGAGGGTCGCGCCGACTCCGCGCACCACGTCGGAGAAGTAGGGCTCCGAGAAGAAGCGGGCCTCCGGCTCGGGGATCACCAGGGCGATGGCGTCGGTCCGGTTGGCGGCGAGCGCGCGGGCGGCCCTGTTCGGCACGTACCCCAGCTCGGCGACGGCGGCCTCGACGGCCTCCCGCGTACGGTCGCTGACCTTGGACGATCCGTTGATCACCCGGGAGACGGTGCCCCGCCCGACCCCGGCCCGGACCGCGACCTCCTCCAAGGTCGGCCGTCCCCCACTGCGCCCGTGCCCGTTCATGGCTTCCTCCCGGTTGTGAATCTACCCCTTGACGACTGTGGGAGCGCTCCCACACTGTGGCACACGACACCCGGCACGTCCCGTCCTTCAGGGAGGACCCAGATGCGAGCCCGAAGAAATCTCGTCACCGCGGCCGGCGTGGCCGCCGCGACCGCCCTGCTGCTCGCCGGCTGCGCACAGGACCCGGAGGAGGGCCCGAAGGCGGGTTCCCCGACGGGCGGCTCGGGGCGGACGACCCTGACGGTCGGCGTGTTCGGCGCCTTCGGGCTCAAGGAGGCGGGCCTCTACGACGAGTACATGGCGCAGAATCCGGGGATCCGGATCGAGCAGACCTCCATCGAGCGGAACGAGAACTACTACCCGCAGCTCCTGACCCACCTGGGCAGCGGCAGCGGTCTCGCCGACATCCAGGCGGTCGAGGTCAACAACATCGCGGAGATCACCGCGACGCAGGCCGACAAGCTGGTCGACCTCGGCAAGGTGGCGGGGGTGGACAAGGCCGCGTACCTGCCGTGGAAGTGGGCACAGGGCACGGCTTCCGCCTCGAAGGGCGGGGCGACCGTCGGACTCGGCACCGACATAGGCCCGCAGGGCATCTGCTACCGCAAGGACCTCTTCGCGGCGGCCGGACTGCCCACCGACCGGGCGGCGGTCGGCGCGCTGTGGGACGGGGACTGGAACAAGTACCTGGAGGCGGGCCGCGCCTACAAGGCGAAGGCCGGGGAGGGCAAGGCGTTCGTCGACTCGGCGTCGGGCGTGATGGCGGCCGTCACCGCGAGCGGCGCCCAGCGGTTCTACGACGAGCGGGGTGAAGTCGTCTACAAGACGAATCCGGCGGTCCGCGGGGCCTTCGACCTCGCCGCCTCCTTCGCCTCCGAGGGGCTGAGCGCGAAGCTCCAACAGTTCACCCCGACCTGGGACCAGGGCTTCTCCAACGGCACCTTCGCGACGATCTCCTGCCCGGCCTGGATGCTCGGGTACATCCAGGACAAGGCGGGCCCGGCGGGCAAGGACAAGTGGGACGTGGCCCCGGCCCCGAAGCCCAGCAACTGGGGCGGCTCGTTCCTGGTGGTGCCGAAGGCGGGCAAGCACGCCGAGGAGGCGGCGAAGCTGGCCGCCTGGCTGACGGCTCCCGCCCAGCAGGCCAGGCTGTTCGAGAAGCGGGGCAGTTTCCCGAGCGCGAGCGCCGCGTACGGGCTGCCGGCGGTGGCGGGCGCACAGCACGCGTACTTCGGGGGCGCGCCCATCGGGGAGATCTTCGCGCGGGCGGCCGAGGGGGTGCCGGTCACGGTGATCGGCCCGAAGGACCTGGTGATCGCCCAGAACCTGGCGGACATCGGGATGCTCCAGGTCGACCAGAAGGGCCGCAGCGCGCAGGAGGGCTGGGACGCGGCGGTGAAGGCCATCGACAACGCCCTGGACCGGTGAGGTTCCGATGACGGACACGACCGCGGCGCCGGCCCCGGCCTCCTCCGCCCGCCGCGTGCGGAGCGGGGCGGGCGGGGCGGGGGGCGGGAGGTCCGGCCGGGGTCAGGTGTGGCGCTCGCGCCGCTACCGGTGGGACCTGCGCTGGAGCCCGTACGCCTTCGTGGCGCCCTTCTTCCTCTTCTTCGCCGCCTTCGGGCTGTTCCCGCTGCTGTACACGGGCTGGGCGGCACTGCACCAGGTGGAGCTGACCGACCCGGACTCCATGACCTGGGTGGGGCTGCGGAACTTCACCCGGCTGTGGGACGACGCCTTCTTCTGGAACGCCCTGCGCAACACCGTCACCATCGGGCTGCTGTCGACGGTGCCGCAGCTGGCCATCGCGCTGGGGCTGGCCCACCTCCTCAACTACCGGATGCGCGGCTCGGCCTTCTTCCGGGTGGTGGTCCTCACCCCGTACGCGACGTCCGTGGCGGCGGCCACCCTCGTGTTCGTGCTGCTCTTCGGTCGGGACTACGGGATGGTCAACTGGGCCCTGTCGACCGTCGGGTTCGGGGCGGTGGACTGGCAGAACGGCCCGCTGGCCTCGCAGCTGGCGGTGTCCGCGATCGTGGTGTGGCGGTGGACGGGCTACAACGCGCTGATCTACCTGGCCGCCATGCAAGCCGTACCCGGAGAGCTGTACGAGTCGGCCGCCCTGGACGGGGCCTCGCGGTGGCAGCAGTTCATCCACGTGACGGTGCCCTCGCTGCGGCCGACCATCTTCTTCACCTGTGTCGTCTCCACGATCGGGGCGACCCAGCTGTTCGGCGAGCCGCTCCTGTTCAACGCGGGGGCGGGCGCGACGGGCGGCTCGGACCACCAGTTCCAGACGCTGGGGCTGTACCTGTACGAGCAGGGGTGGGTGAACCTGCACCTGGGGCGGGCCTCGGCGATCGCCTGGGCGATGTTCCTCATGCTGCTGCTGGTCGCGGGGGCCGCCCGGCTGCTGCGGGGACGGAGGGCGGGGCGATGAGCTCACTGCGCGCGGGCAGGCTGACGTACGCCGCTCTCGCCCTGTTCACGGTCGGGTCGCTGTTCCCGCTGGTGTGGACGGCGATCGCGGCCTCGCGGAGCAGTACGCGGCTGGCGCAGACGCCGCCGCCGTTCTGGTTCGGCGGGAACCTGGGGCGGAACCTGAGGACCGCCTGGACGGACGCCAACATGGGCTCCGCGCTGCTGAACACGGTGGTCGTCGCCGGTACGGTCGCGGCCGTGACCGTCGTGCTGTCGACCCTGGCGGGGTTCGCCTTCGCCCGGCTGCGGTTCCGTGGGCACCGGGTCCTGCTGTCGCTGGTGGTCGGGACGATGCTGATCCCGCCGCAGCTGAGCGTGGTCCCGCTCTACATGCTGGTCGCCGAACTGTCCTGGACGGACCGGCTCCAGGCGGTGATCCTGCCGGCGCTGGTGTGCGCCTTCGGGGTGTTCTTCATGCGGCAGTACCTGGCGCAGGCGCTGCCGATGGAGCTGGTGGAGGCGGCTCGCACCGACGGGGCGAACTCTCTGCGGGTGGTGTGGCACGTGGTGTTCCCGGTGGCCCGGCCGGCGATGGCGGTCCTCGGGATGCTGACCTTCGTCATGACCTGGAACGACTTCTTCTGGCCGATCGTCGCGCTGACCCAGAACGGCAGCCCGACGGTGCAGGTGGCCCTGACGGGACTGGGTCGGGGCTACGTCCCCGACCAGTCCGTGATCATGGCGGGCGCGCTGCTGGGCACGCTCCCGCTGCTGCTGGTGTTCGTCGTATTCGGCCGCCAGATCGTGGGCGGCATCATGCAGGGAGCGGTGAAGGGATGAACGGCGTGGGGGACATGCGATTCCCGGAGGGGTTCTTGTGGGGGGCGGCCACGGCCGCCTTCCAGATCGAGGGCGCGGCCGGGCTGCGCGGGCCGTCGATCTGGGACACCTTCTGTCGTACGCCGGGCAAGGTGCACGGCGGTGACACGGGTGACGTGGCCGTCGACCACCACCGGCTGTGGCGCGAGGACGTCCGGCTGATGGCGGAACTCGGTCTGGGCGCCTACCGGTTCTCGGTGTCCTGGCCGCGCGTCCTGTCCGGCGGGATCGGCTTCTACGACGCGCTCGTGGACGAGCTCCTCGCCCACGACATCGAGCCCTGCGTGACGCTGTACCACTGGGACCTGCCGCAGCACCTGGAGGAGGCGGGCGGCTGGCCGGCCCGGGAGACGGCCTACGACTTCGCCGGGTACGCGCAGACCGTCGCCGACGCCCTCGCCGACCGGGTCGGGCTCTGGACCACGCTCAACGAGCCCTGGTGCAGCGCCTTCCTCGGCTACGCCTCCGGGGTCCACGCCCCCGGCCGCACCAACCCGGCCGACGCCCTGCGCGCCGCCCACCACCTGAACCTGGCCCACGGGATGGCGGCCGCCGCCCTGCCGTCCGGTGTCCGGACGGGCATCGCGCTCAACCCGAGCGCGGTGCGGCCGCTGACCGGATCGGCCGGTGACCTGGACGCCCAACGCCGCATCGACGCCCTCGCCAACCGGATCTTCACCGGCCCCCTGCTGCACGGCGCCTATCCCGACGACCTCCTCTCGGACACGGCGGCGCTGACCGACTGGGCTTTCGTCCGGCCGGGTGACGAGTCGCTCATCCACCAGCCGCTCGGGTTCCTCGGCGTGAACTACTACACCCCGGCGGTGGTCTCGGCCTCCCCCGACGGCCCCCGCGCCGACGGGCACGGTTCGACCGGCCACTCCCCCTGGCCCGCGGCGGACGGCATCGCCTTCCACCAACCACCGGGCGAACGAACCGACATGGACTGGTCGATCGACCCGACGGGCCTGTACGACCTGCTGATGCGGTTCAGCGCCGAGGCACCGGGCCTGCCCCTGCTGGTCACCGAGAACGGGGCCGCGTACGCGCCGGACCTGCACGACCCCCGGCGCATCGGCTACCTGCGCGCGCACCTGTCGGCGATCCACCGGGCGATCGGCGACGGCGCCCCCGTCGGCGGGTACTTCCTGTGGTCGCTGATGGACAACTTCGAATGGTCCTACGGCTACAGCAAGCGCTTCGGCATCGTCCACGTCGACTACGGGACCCAGACCCGCACCCCCCGCTCCAGTGCCCGCTGGTACGCCCGCCTGGCCCGCACGAGCACCCTCTGACCTCCGGCGCCCGGTCCTACGGAAGGCGGAAATCGGCGGCGTTCTCCTCGGCCCAGGTCTCGAAGGACCGAGCCGGGCGGCCGGTGAACCGTTCGACGGTGTCGGTGGTGGCGGCCGGAAGGCCTTCGGCAGCCGCCCAGTGGCCGAGGAGGGCATCGGCGTAGGGAGCGGGCAGGTACTCCGCCACATCGGCCTTCCACTGCTCGGGGGTGACGCTCTCGTAGGGCAGGGGCCGACCGAGGACGGATTCGAGTATCGCGAGCTGGTCCACGAAGGTCAGGGACTGCGGCCCGGTCAGGGTGTGGGCACCGCCGCCGCGGCCCGGGTCGGTGAGGAGGGCGAGGGCGGTCTCGGCGATGTCGGCCTCGTGGATCGGAGCGGAGTGGGCCCCCGGGTAGGGCAGCCGGACGGGCCGACCGGAGGCGAGGGACGAGAACCAGGGGCGGGCGTTGCCCGCGAAGGCTCCGGGGCGCAACAGGGTGGTGTGCAGCGCGGAGGCCGATAGGACGTCCTCGACGGCGAGGTGGGCGGCGGCGAGGGGGTTCACGGCGGCCTCCTCCGTGATCACCGCGGATGAGGACAGGAGCACCACGTGCTCCACCCCGGCGGCGCCCGCCTCCTCGACGAACGCCTCGATCCCGGCGGCCTCGGCGTAGAGGAAGACGGCACGCATCCCGGCCAACGCCCCGGGGAAGGTCGTGGGGTCCGCGAGGTCGCAACGCACGACGTCGGGGGTGTCCGGCTCACGTGAGGCGAGACGGTGAGGGAGGCCGCGGCCGGCGAGGAGGGTGGTGAGGGAACGGGCGACGGCGCCGCGGCCGCCGGTGACGAGGATCGACATGGTGATCTCCTGCTCTGCTCTGCTCGTGCGGTTGATGCGTTGGTGCGGGTGCTGAGTGAGGCGCGTGACCTAAGCTGAGTACGTGGCACAGATTCTGCGCGATACATTCTCTGCGCCACACAGTTAAAACTCAGGCATGGAGAGGCCGATGTCAACCGATTCCCCCCGTACGGGTGAGTGGAGCCGCGCCGAGCTGCTCGCGCGCATCGTCACGGAGAGCCAGCGGCACTACGCCGACTACTCGCTCTTCAGCCAGGCCATGGCCGATCACGTCGGCCTGCACCCCACCGACCTCCAGTGCGTCGGCCTCCTGGACCTGGAGCCGGATCCCGTCAGCACCGGCGACGTCGCCCGCCTCACCGGTCTGACCTCGGGGTCCGCCACCCGTCTCGTCGACCGGCTGGTCAAGGCGGGCATCGTCGAGCGTCGGGCCGATCCGCACGACCGGCGCCGCTCCCTCGTCGTCCTCTCCCCCACCGCACGGGAGCGGATCCACAAGGCCTGGGACACGCCCGGCCGGGCCTTCGGCGCCGTACTCGACCGCTACTCCGACGCCGAACTCGCCCTCATCGCCGACTACCTCCACCGCGCCGCCGAGGTAGGCCGGGCGCAGGCGCGGCGGCTGAACTCCGGCGACCCCGCCTGACCACCCCGCGATCGGGGGCTACCGAAGCCCCCCTTCCACGACCACCGTCCCGGCCGACGGGCAACGACGCGCACCGGGGACACGGGAGGGTCGGCTGGACGAGGTCGGCTTCATGGTCGGGCCCGCACTGGCCGGGATCCTCGCCATGACCGTGCACCCCGCCTCGGCCCTGGTCCTCGCGGCCGTACTGATCCTCGTCTTCGGAACCCTGTTCGCCGTCCATCCGACGGCACCCGGCCCGCTCGCGCCGGCGAACGCGACAAGCGCGACGGATACGACCGGCACGCGAACCCGCGTACGCCTGTGGTCGCCGGGCCTGGTCCTGCTGTTCGCGATGGCCGTGCTCCAGGGCGCGGCGTGGAGCGGCGCCAACACGGGGGTCAACGCGCTCGCCGAGTCCCTGGGCGAACCCGGTACGGCCGGGCTGGTGTGGGCGGCCATGGCCGTGACCAGTTCCGTCGCCGGGTTCGTGACCGTGGCCCGGCCGGGCGCGGTCGACCTGACGGTGCGGCCGCGGTGGACGATCGGCGTCCAGGCGGCGCTGTCGCTGCCGCTCCTAGCGGTGTCCGGAACGGTCGGCGCCGCCTTCGCGGTCGCCGGTATCGGCCTGGCCGTCGCCCCGCACCTCATCGCCCTGTTCGGGCTGGTGGAACGGGCCGGCCGGGCGGAACGGATGGGCGAGGCCATGACGGTGGTGGGCAGCGGCCTGATCCTGGGACAGGCGCTCGCGGCCGCCGCCGCCGGTCCACTGGCCTCGGCGTACGGGTACCGGGCCGCGTTCGTCGTCTCCGTCGCTGCGGCCGCCGGCTCGGCGGCACTGGCCCTGGTCGCGGCCCGACCGGCCCGGTTCCGCCCGGGACCGGCATGATCCGTACGGGGCACCGCCGGGCGGATGCCCCCTGACGGGATGCCGTCCCAGGGGTCGCCTAACGCCCCCCGTCCATCGCCGCGAGCCCCTTCGCCAGGTCCTCGGCGTTCATGACGGGAGCGACCTCGACCTCCGCGTTGAACTGGAGGAGAAGGTCCTCCACCAGGGCCGGGACCATGGCGCTGTCCTGGAGGTCGAAAACCATCCAGCAGGAGCGCACGCCCTCGTGCAGTCCGAAGTAGGCGGCCTCCGGCTCGACCGTTTCCATCAGTTTCTTGATGGCGCGCGGCAGCGAGCCGGTCTTGATGCCCTCGTTGGTGGCGGTGGTGTCCATGTGGGCGCGGAGCATGACTCTCATGCGGGGCTCCTTCCGTCACGCCCACGCTCCGTGCGCCGCGGGCGCGGGGCAACATCTGCGCCCCCGTCCGGGGCCGACCCCGGGAAGGAGGTCAGCCGGGGAGGCCGACGTCGAGGAAGGACCGGTGGCGGGTCGGTTCCTCCGGCAGGAACCAGTGGAAGCCCTCGTCCAGGAAGACGGCCGCCGCGCTGACGGCGATGACCACCCCGAGGAACCCCAGTGCGAACGTCCCCGCGGCCCGGTGCGGTCCGGGGCGGGCGGCCGGGACGGCCCGGTCGGCCGTCGCGTGGGCGAGGGCGAGGACGATGCCGATGGCGACGGCCGAGACGGTGAAAAGGATCCACGCCCACACGTACACGTGCAGACCGAACGGGGCGCTGCCGTGGCCCCCGTCCCCCGGCAGGGCGTGCAGCAGCGTCTGGCGCCCGGCGGCGACGGAGCCCCCGGTGACGGCGACCAGGGCCATGCCCCAGCCCGTCATGTAGTCCCGGCCGGTCACGGCGCCCTCGCTGAGCGCCCTGCGGATGACGTACCCGGCACCGACCGCCGCCAGCAGCATGAACATGCGCTGCACGACGCAGAGCGGGCAGGGCGTTTCCCGGAGCCCGAGCTGGTTGAAGAGGCCGGTGGCGACGAAGGCCGTCCAGCCGATGACGAAGGAGCACGCGAACCAGTACTGGACCCGTCCGAGCAGGCCGCCCTCCAGGGCGGTCTCCGGGACGAGGGTGTTCATCGCGGCCACGGGTCAGTGGCTCAGTTGGAGGGCGGGACCGCTGGTGATGTGGTGCGCCATCAGCAGCAGCACGGCGCCCAGCATGACCCACCAGGCGCCGAGCACCACGCTCCGGGACGACTCCCGGTACATGGCGATCAGGGTGGCGAGGAGGCCGCCGAAGATGAGGGTGTCCATGGGGCGGACCGTACCGACCTGCGGACTCGCCTCCCACGAGGCGCGCCCCGGGGGTACGTCGGTTGCGCCGACGCCCGCCCGTCGGCCGCCCCGGGCCCGAGCCGTGCCGTGCCGTGCCCGAGCCGTGCCGTGCCCGTGCCGTGCCGTGCCGTGCCCGATCCGAGCCGTGCCGGTGCGTCAGTCGCCGCGCCGCTTGCGGCGCGTGCGGCGCCCGCCGGCGCCCCGGTCGCCGCCGCGGGCGCGGTCGTCCAGGGCGATCCAGACCCGCACCTCGGTCCCGCCGAGGACGGAGCGGCCCAGCCGGACGTCGCCGCCGGTGGATTCCGCGACCCGGCGCACGATGTCCAGTCCGAGTCCGGTCGAGCCGTCGCGGCCGCCGTCGTTGCCGCGCCGCAGGGCGGCGTCCGGGTCGGCGATCCCGGGTCCGGCGTCGGAGACGAGGACGATGACGGCGTCGCCCGCGTCGTGCACGTCGACGGCGAAGGGGGTGGCCTCGGGGGTGTGCCGGAAGACGTTGCCGAGCATGGCGTCGAGCGCGGCGGCGAGCTCGGGCCTGGCGACGGGGATGCGGACGACGCGGTCCACGCCGGCGAGCCGCACCTCGCGCCCCTCGTCCTCGGCGAGCGCCGACCAGAAGTCCATGCGGTCGCGGATCACCTCGGAGGCGTCGCAGCCGGCTCCCGCGCCGCCGGCCGCGCCCGCGAACCCCTGGGACACGGGCCGTTGTTCACGGGCGGTACGGATGATCGTGTCGACCTCCCGTTCCAGCTGCTCCACCGCCGCCCGGGTGTGCTCGGCGGCCGGACCGTCGCCGAGGGAGGCCGCGTTGAGCCGCAGCACGGTCAGGGGCGTGCGCAGCCGGTGGGAGAGGTCGGCGGCGAGTTCCCTCTCGTTGGCGAGGAGTTCCACGACCTGGTCGGCCATCGAGTTGAACGCGACGGCCGCCGAGCGGAGTTCCTTGGGGCCGTCCTCGGGCACGCGGGCGCCGAGTCGGCCCTCGCCGAGCTGGTGCGCGGCGTCCGCGAGCCGTTCGGCGGGGCGTACGAGGCGGGCGCCGAGCCGGTCGGCGACCGCGACGGAGCCGATGATCAGGGCGAGGCCGACGCCGGCGAGGACCAGCCAGGCGGTGGTGACGCCGTTGCTGACCTCGTTCTCCGGCACCAGGATCTCGATGACCGCGATGTCCCCGGAGCCGAGCGCGGTGGGTTGGAGCACGACGGAGTCCCCGCCGGCGACGTGGGCGGTCGTCGCCCGTCCGAGGCTGCGGACCTCGGCGACGACGCCGGCGCCCGCCCAGCCGTCGCCGATGTCGACGGGGCCGGAGCCGCCGATGGCGGGCACGTGGACGGCCATCCGCCCGGCCGCGCCCATCTGCGTCGACTCGACGGCCTTGCGCAGTTGAACCGGGTCGGTGGTGATCGACAGGGTCGGCCCCATGGTGGCGGCCTGCCGCTCCGCGTTGGAGATGGCCCGGTCGCTGGCCATCTCCTGGACGACCATGCCGAGCGGGACGGCGAAGGCCACGACCACCATCACCGTGACGGCGAGGCACACCTTGACCAGGGCCCACCTCACGCCGGCGGCTCCAGTTTGACGCCGACGCCGCGCAGCGTGTGGAGGTAGCGGGGACTGGCGGCGGTCTCGCCGAGCTTGCGGCGCAGCCAGGACAGGTGCACGTCGATGGTCTGGTCGTCGCCGTACGACTGCTGCCACACCTCGGCGAGCAGTTCGCGGCGGGCGACGACCACCCCGGGCCGGCCGGCGAGGAAGGCGAGGAGGTCGAACTCGCGCCGGGTGAGGTCGAGGACGGCCCCGTCGAGTTCCGCCTGGCGGCGCAGCGGGTCGATGGCGAGTCCGCCGACGCGCAGGACCCGCGAGGGGGGTTCGGCCCCGGCGGCGCGGGCGCGGCGCAGGACGGCGGCCATCCGGGCGGAGAGGTGCTCGACGGAGAAGGGCTTGGTCAGGTAGTCGTCGGCGCCGTCGTTGAGGAGCCGGACGATCTCGGCCTCGTCGTCGCGCGCGGTGGCGATGATGACGGGTACGTCGGTGATGCCGCGCAGCATCTTGAGCGCTTCCGCGCCGTCGAGGTCGGGCAGGCCGAGGTCGAGTATCACCACGTCGAAGCGGTGGTGGGCGACCTCTCGCAGCGCCTCCAGGGCGGTGCCGACGCTCCGCACGGTGTGGGAGGCCTCGGTCAGGTGCCGGATCAGGGCGGAACGTACGAACTGGTCGTCCTCGACCACGAGCACACTTGCCATGGCCGCACGGTAGTCCATTCGGGGGACCCCGGGAGGCGCCGGGCCACCTCTGGGGCGGGTGGTGCAGTATGTCCCCGATGCGTCGAGGACTTGTACATGCCATGGCTTGGATCCTGGCGACCGCCGCGGCCGTGACCCTGTCGTGGTGGGGCGTGCGCACCGTCATGTCCGGTACGGCTTACGATCCTCCGCTCGCCGTCCCCCTGGCGACGCCGCCGTTGTCCTCCTCGACGCAGGGCACGGTGGCGCCGCCGCCCCCCTCGCCGTCGTCCTCTTCTTCCTCGTCGCCGTCGCCGTCCGCGACGCCCTCCTCCTCGGCTTCCGCGTCGGATCCGGCCCCGGCGGCGAGGCCGAAGTCCCCGCCGCCGGCCGCCGCCGCGCCGTCCCGGGGGGCGGACCCGACGGGCCGGGTCAAGGGGTACTCGGTGACGGGCGGCCGGGTCGTCCTCGACCTCGGGACCGCCTCGGCCGAGCTGGTGTCGGCGACGCCGGAGGCGGGTTGGCGGATGCAGGTGTGGAAGCAGGAGCTGTGGATCCGGGTCACCTTCACCCGTGACGGGCGGGAGTCGTCGGTGTTCTGCACCTGGCACGACACCGCCCCGCGCGTGGAGTTCGACGAGCGCTGAGCGGCCTTGTCCGGCGGCGGGCCCTTACCGGAACACCGACGGCGGCGGCTGCGGCGAGGCAACCGCCGAGGCGTCCTCGACGGGGGCGGCCCCGCCGGTGAAGTCGGCGAGGGCCCGGCCGTGTTCCACGCGGCCCGGGTGCGGGTCGCTCGCCACCCGCCGGGTGAACTCCGCGACGGGCAGTTCCCGGTCGGCGGCGACGAGCACCGCGTTGCCGAAGCGTTTCCCCCGCCACACCACCGGGTCGGCGGCCAGCGCCAGCTCGGTGAACCGGGAGGCGGCCGTGGCGATCTGGCTCCGCAGGTGGGTCAGCGGCGGACCGTCCGCGAGGTTCGCCACGTACCAGCCGGTGGGCGACAGGGCCCGGCGTACGTCGTCCAGGAACTCGGTGCTGGTCAGGTGCGCCGGGGTGCGGGCACCGCTGAACACGTCGGCGATGACGAGGTCGGCCCAGCCGTCCGGGATCCTGGCCAGGCCCGCCCGGGCGTCCACGGCGCGGACCCGGATCCGCGCCTGGGGGTCCAGCGGCAGGTGTTCGCGCACGAAGGCGACGAGGGCGCCGTCGATCTCGACGACCTGCTGGGTGGAGCGGGGGCGTGCGGCGGCGGTGTAGCGGGCCAGGGTGAAGGCGCCGCCGCCCAGGTGGACCACGTTCAGCGGCTGCCGGGCGGGCGCGACGAGGTCGATCAGGTGGCCGATCCGGCGCTGGTAGGAGAAGTCCAGGTACCCGGGGTCGTCCAGGTCCACGTGGGACTGGGGCGCTCCGTCGATCAGCAGGGTCCAGGCGCGGGCACGCTCGCGGTCGGGCGCCAGCTCCGCCAGGCCGCCGCCCACGGGCCCGGTGACCGGCTCCGCGCTCCCGCGCGGACTGCCGCCGCCGCTGCCGCCCTTGCCGCCCCTGTTTCCCTTGCTCTTGCCTGCCACGCCACCATTATGGCTGGTCAGCGCATCAGCGACAGTTGTCGGCCGCCTCGATGAGCCGGGCGGCCTCGCCGAGCGCCGCGCGCAGCACCGCCGGGTCGGTGACCGGTCCGACGGCCTCGGGCGGGAGCAGCCAGCCGGTGCCGCCCGCGGTGGGCGAGACGGCGTCGCCGAAGCGCATGCCGCGTCCGTTGGTCTGCGTACAGGCGCTGCCGGGCAGGTCCCAGGCGTCGGCGGTGCCGGGCGGGACGAGGAACCCGAGGGTGCCGCCGGAGCCGTCGTGCAGGACCGGGCCGACGCCGGGGGCGGTGAGGCCGGCGCCGCGGCGGATGATGTCGACCGCCTCCAGGCCCTGTCGCGTGGGGACGGTCACCAGGTCGGGGGCGTCGGGGGTGTCGGGGGTGTCGATGGCGGTCGCGCCGGTCTCGGGCGCGAAGTTCGTTCCAGTGCTGTCCATGCCGGCCTCCACCAAGGGAACCCCTCCTCGATCCGTATCCGCATGGGTCCAACGCGCGGGAGCGTCAACGGATGCGGCGGCAAGACGCCGCAAAGGATGGCAGTTCATGGCGGATCGCGGGTGAGATATCCGTTTTGTAGGCAAACATCGCGTGAACGGCCCTCCGCTGGCGGTACGTTCATGCGCGCCGGGGCCCTTCACGGGGCGAGCACGACCGGGATCACGGAGATTGCCGAGCTTGTCCAGAGAGGCCACGTCCATGGCGGCGTTCCCCCACTCACCCAACTCCTCCTTCCGCCGGCTGCGCGCGGCGCACTCCCCGGCCGAGTTCGCGGCCATGGTGCGCCGGGCCGCACGGGAGATCGGCGAAACGGTTTCCTGCGACGCCCGTTACATCGGCCGGGTCGAGTCCGGCGAGATCCGCTGCCCCAACTACGCCTACGAACGCGTCTTCCTGCACATGTTCCCCGGCCGCACGCTGGCCGACCTCGGCTTCTCCCCCCGCGAGACGGTACGCGGGAGGTCGGCGCAGCGCGCCGCCCCCGAACCGCCCGCGCCCATCCACCTCATCCACCGTTCCAAGGAGAGCGACGTGCTGCGTCGCGCGTTCATGGCGGGCGGCTCCGCGACCGTGGCGGCCGCGACGCTCGGCCTCACCCTGCTCGGCGACACCCGCCGGCTCCCCACCCGCGCCGGCGAGGCCGAGGCCGCCGCCGTCGAGGACGCGGTACGCCAGATCCGGCTGCTGGACGACCGGCACGGCGCGGACGCCCTGTACCGGCGCGCGGCCGGACCGCTGCGGACCGCCTACGCGCTCCTCGACGCGGGGGCCACCCGGCAGTCCACCGAGGACCGGCTGCACGCGGGCGCCGGGGAACTCGCCGTCTCGGTGGGCTGGCTCGCGCACGACTCCGGCCGCTTCGAGGACGCCCGCTCTCACTACGCGGAGGCCCTGGCCACCGCCCGGGTGTCGGGGGACTGCGGGCTGGAGGCCCACGCGTTCAGCAACATGGCCTTCCTGGCGCGGGACTGCGGCCGCCCCCGCGAATCGGTACGGGCCGCCCAGGCGGGCCGGCACGCGGCCCGCTCGGTCGGCTCCCCCCGGCTGCTGTCGCTGCTGGCGCTGCGGGAGGCGGGCGGCTGGTCGGGGCTCGCCGACCGCGGGGCCTGCGAGGAGGCCCTGGCCCGGGCGCACACCGAGTTCTCCAAGGGTCCCTCGGCGGCGGACCCGGAGTGGATGTCCTTCTTCGGCGAGGCCGAACTGGAGTCGTTGGAGTCCCGCTGCTGGGCCTCCCTCGGCGAGTTCGCGCGCGCGGCCCGGCACGCCCGCCGGGCCGCCGACCTCCAGGACCCGCACTTCGCCCGGAACGTGGCCCTTTACACCGCCGAGCTCGCCGACGACCTGGCCCTGGCGGGGGCGCCCGACGAGGCCGCCTGGGCGGGGGGCCGCGTACTGGACCTGCTCACCGAGGTCCGGTCGACGCGGATCCGGTCCATGGTCGCCGGCACGGCCAAGACCCTGGTCCCGCACCAGCGTTCCCCGCGCGTGGGCGCCTTCCTGACGCGGCACGCCTCGACCTGAGGGCCGCCGACCGGCCGTCAGCCGTCGAGGTGGCCGGTGTCGTTCCAGCGTTCCAGCGCGGGGGCCCCGTACGCCCATCCCAGGACGGACAGGGACGTCGGGTCCAGCCGGATGCGGGCGCCGAAGGAGGCCTCGAAGCCGAGCCAGCGGGCGGCGAGGGTGCGCAGGATGTGGCCGTGGGCGAAGACGAGGACGTCACGCTCCGCCGAACGGGCCCAGGCCACGACCTCGTCCGCGCGGGCCGCGACGTCGGCCACGGACTCGCCGCCGGGGACCCCGTCGCGCCAGATCAGCCAGCCCGGCCGGACCGCCTGGATCTCGGCCGGGGTCATGCCCTCGTAGTCGCCGTAGTCCCACTCCATCAGGGTGTCCCAGGGCTCCGCCCGGACCCCGAAGCCGGCCAGGTCGCAGCTCTCGCTCGCCCGGACCAGCGGGCTGGTGCGCACCTGGAGGTCGTGCAGGTCCGACCAGGGCTTGCGGGCGAGGCGTTCGCCCAGCAGCTTCGCGCCCTGCCTGCCCTCCTCCAGCAGCGGCACGTCGGTGCGGCCGGTGTGCTTGCCGAGGCGCGACCAAGCCGTCTGGCCGTGGCGGGCCAGCAGGATGCGGGGAGCCATGTGAGTTTCTCCTGGTCCGTGGGGGTTCGCTCCGGTACGGGCGAATCCGTCGTACGACCATCATCCATCACATGAACAGCAGGCAACTCCTCCCCTTCCTGAGGCGTCGTACACCGTATGACCATTCGACGGCGACCCACGTGGTGGGCGGAACTGCTGCTCCTGGCCCTCGTCTACGGCGCCTACTCCGGCGGCAGGCTCCTGGTGCGGGGCGACGTGAACCTCGCCGTCGACCACGGGCTGGCGATCCTGCGCGTCGAGGAGTCGCTGTGGATGGACTTCGAGAAACCGCTGAATCGTCTCTTCTCCGGGTCGGGGCTCCTCGGCATACCCGCCGACTTCGTCTACGCGTCCCTGCACTACCTCGTCACCCCGGCGGTCCTGGTCTGGCTCTACCAGCGCCGCCCGCACCACTACCGCGCCGCCCGGACCTGGCTGGTGGCGTCCACCCTGCTCGGGCTCGTCGGCTTCTCCCTGATGCCCACCTGCCCGCCCCGGCTGCTCGACGCCTCGTACGGGTTCACCGACACGATGGCGCAGTTCAGCGCGTACGGCTGGTGGGGCGGCGAGGCCAGTGCCCCGCGCGGGCTCGGGTCCTTCACCAACCAGTACGCGGCGATGCCGAGCCTGCACGTCGGATGGGCTCTGTGGTGCGGGGTCCTGCTGTGGCGGCACGCCCGCACACCGCTGGTGCGGGCGCTGGGGATCGCGTACCCCGTCCTCACGACGGTGGTGGTCATGGGGACCGCCAACCACTACTTCCTCGACGCCGTGGCCGGGGCGGCCGTGATGGGCGCCGGCGCCCTGATCGGCCGCCGGCTGCTCGCGCCGCGCACCCCGGCGGACGACGTCGCGCCGGACGCCGCGGGGACGGTCCCGACGGCGGTTCCCGCAGGACGAGGAGCCGGTTTCCGCGGTAAGTCCCCGATTGTCGGTGGCGGATGGGACACTTCCGCCCGTGAGCTCCTTCCCGCCCAGCGGCCGCCCGCAGCCGACACCGCAGACGACGACACTGCGGCAGCGGCTCGCTGACCTGCGCGGCCCCGCCGTACCGCCCCGCCCGCTCGACGCCAGGGCCCTCGCCGCCCTCGCCGCCAACCCCGGTTGCGGCAGACGGGCCCTGCTCGACGGCGCGGGCGTGGACAAGACGGCGCTCGCGGCGGCCCTCGGTTCGCCCGCCTCCTTCGGACAGTCGCAGTTCGCGATCGTGCGCGGGAACTCCTTCGAGGCCAAGGTCAAGGGCGACGGCGGCGCCGAACTCCTGCGGCTGGTCCACGACCGCGTCGGCGCCGGCACCGAACCGCCGGGCACGGACGCCCGCGTCCCCGACCTCACCGCCGCCGGACCCGAGGGCCGCGCCGCCCGTACGGCGCTGGCGCTGCGCGAGGCCACCACCGCCCGGGCGTGGACGCTGCTCGACCATCCGATGCTGGCCCTGGAGGTGGCGGGCACGCCCGCCTACCTGGAACCGGACGCCGTCGTGGTGCACCCCGACGGCCGCTGGACCGTGGTGGAGATCAAGTCGTTCCCGATGATCGACGGGGCGGCCGACGCCGCGAAGGTGGGGGCCGCCGCACGGCAGGCCGCCGTGTACGTGCTGGCACTGGAGCGGACCGCCGGGAAGCTGGCCGACGCCGAGGTGGGGCAGCGGATCGTGCTCGTCTGCCCGAAGGACTTCTCCAACCTGCCCACCGCCGCCCTGGTCGACGTGCGCCGCGAGCACGCGGTGACCCGGCGCCAGCTTGAGCGGCTGACCCGGGTCGAGGACCTCGCCGCGGCCCTGCCCGAGGGACTCTGCTTCGACCCGGCCCGCCCCGCCGAGGAGCTCCACGAGGCCGTCTCCGCCGTCACCGCGGCCTACGCCCCCGAGTGCCTGGCCGCCTGCGAACTGGCCTTCCACTGCCGCGAGCGGTCCCGCGCCGCGGGCGACCCGGGCGCGCTGGGCCGTTCCGTACGGGGCGAACTGGGCGGCCTGACCACCGTGGAGGCGGCCCTCGCGGCGGCTTCCGGGGCGGGCCCCGCCGACGATCCCACGGCCGCCGCGCTGCACCACGCCGCCCGGCTGCGCGCCGAGGCGCTGGAGCAGGCCGCGGCCCGTCCCCCGCACCACGCCCCGGAGACCCCCGAATGCCCCTGCTGAGCACCCTGGCCCGGCTGGAGGCGGTCCGCGCGGGCCGCGCCCAGCCGCTGGCGACCGTACGGCACCGCCACCTGAGCGCACGCCCGATGGTCTTCGTACCGCTGACCACCGCGGGCGAGGCAGGGGCTCCGCTCGGCGCGATGGTGGGCACCGACCGGCACGCGCCGCGGGTGTTCGTGATACCCCAGCCCCGCGACCGGGACCTGCGCTGGGCGTTCCTGGCGGAGCTGGCCGTCCACGTGCTGGCGCACATCGAGGCGTACGCGGACACCGTCGAGCCCGCGGAGCGGACGGAGACCGACCCGGAGAGCGGCAAGCGCGTCAAGGTCGAGACCGAGCTGTGCGTTGACGCGCCGCAGCTGATCGTGCCGAGCCGCGCGGGCATCGAGTACGTACGTCTGCTCGGCCGGTCGATGCGGTTCCGCCGCACCGCCGAGGAGGACCCGGAGAACCCCTACCCGGCGCCCTCGCAGGTGCCGATGCTGGGGCGCTGGTTCTCGCACCTCGCCGAGCGTTCCCGGGTGCCCGGCTCCTCGATGCTGCTGTCGGCGACCGATCTGCTGTCCCGGCACTGGGCCACGGGGCAGAGCAACCTGGAGGACCAGCACCTGGGCGCGCTGCTGGGCTGGATCGACCCGCCCGAGGGCACCTCGGGGGCGCGCGCGGCGTACGAGGCGGAACTCGCCCGGGACGGGAAGGGCCGGTTGTCCTGCCCTCCGGCCGGGCCGGCGACCGATCCGGCGTTCGACAACACGCTGCTGGCGCCCGCCATCGCCCGCTTCGACGCGGCCCGCTCGGCCCTCGCGGCCGGGACCGCCGGCGACGGCCCGGTGCGCCTGGCCGAGGGCGCGGTCCACGCGCTGGTCGTCTCGCAGATGGAGAACACCTGGCAGCAGACCTGGCAGGCGCTCGACCTGGTGCGCGCCCTGCCCGCGGGCGAGCGGACCGAGGAGCGCTGGACCCGCGACCGCTGGTCCTACACCGGCCACCGGGACCGCGTCCGGGCGGGCGAGCCGCCGCAGCCGCGCCGCGACGACGCGGTGACCGCCGCGCAGAAGCTCGCCACCCGGGAGACCGAGCAGGTGCGCCTGGACGCCCAGGAGGCCCTGGACGACCCCCTGGTCATGGCGGGCCGGCGGCTCGCTGGCGAGGCCTTCGCCGGTGAGGTCACCGAGGTGGTGATGGAGTGGACGGACTCGAAGCGGCCCAGTCCGCGCCCGCTGGTGACGGTGGCGACCGAGGACCGGCCGCAGCTCTCCGAGGACGGCGGCGGAAAGGTGTACCGCTCGCTGGACGGCCGCCCCCAGTCGGCGCTCTTCGTACGCCGGGAGGACGACGGGCACCTCGTGCTGCGGCTGCTGGACAAGATGGGCCGCACCCGGGAACCGGAGCCGGGCTCGGTGCCGGAGAAGGGCGACCGGATCTGCTGGACGTTGTTCGAGCACGACGCGCGCGGCGGCCCGAAGCTGCCCGACCCCGAGAACACCCCCTGGACGCACGGAGGGCCGCCCGGATCCGCGGCGTCAGCCCCCGGTGGCCCGCTGCCCGACGCCGTGACCGACGAGGACATCCTTTGACCGCCTTCGACCCGGGCGCGGCCGCCGCCCAGGCGACCGCCGCCATCCTGCACGACACCCTGAACGGCACCGAGCGGGGCGTGGTGGTGGATTCGCCGCCCGGCGCCGGCAAGTCGACGCTCGTGGTGCGCGCCGCGCGGGAACTGGCGGCGGCCGGGCGCCGGCTGATGGTGGTCGCGCAGACCAACGCCCAGGTCGACGACCTGGTGCTGCGGCTGCACGACAAGGATCCGGAGCTGCGGGTCGGCCGGCTGCACAGCAGCGACGGCGACGCCTACGACCCGGCGCTGCGCGAGCTGCCCTCGGTCACCCTGTCGTCCAAGCCGGGCGACCTCGCGGAGCTGCCGATCACCCTGTCGACGGCGGCGAAGTGGGCGTACGTGAAGGACGTCGAGCCCTGGGAGCACGCCATCGTGGACGAGGCGTACCAGATGCGCTCGGACGCGCTGTTGGCCGTGGCGGGGCTCTTCGACCGGGCGCTGTTCGTGGGGGACCCGGGTCAGCTGGACCCGTTCAGCGTGGTCGGCGCCGAGCAGTGGGCGGGCCTGTCGTACGACCCCTCGGCGTCGGCGGTCTCCACGCTGCTGGCGCACAACCCGGGGCTGCCGCAGCACCGGCTGCCGGTGTCGTGGCGGCTCCCGGCGACGGCCGCGCCGCTGGTCTCGCGCGCCTTCTACCCGTACAGCCGGTTCCGCAGCGGCACCGACCACGGCGACCGGCGGCTGTCGTACGGGGTCGCGGCCGACGGTTCGGGCCCCGACCGGGTGCTGGACGAGGCCGCCGAGTCGGGCTGGGGTCTGCTGGAGCTGCCGGCGCGGCACACCCCGCGCACCGATCCGGAGGCCGTCCGGGCGGTGGCGCTGGTGGTCCGTCGGGCCCTGGACCGGGGCGCGGTCACGGTCGACGAGCAGTCCCCGGACCCGTCGCCGCTGACGGCGGACCGGATCGCCGTCGGCACCGCGCACCGCGACCAGGCGGCCGCGGTCCGCGCCGCCCTGGCCGCGCTGGGCGTGTCCGGGGTCACCGTGGACACCGCGAACCGGCTCCAGGGCCGCGAGTACGACCTGACGGTGGTGCTCCACCCGCTGTCGGGCCGCCCCGACGCCACCGCCTTCCACCTGGAGACGGGCCGCCTGTGCGTCCTGGCCTCCCGGCACCGCCACGCCTGCGTGGTGGTGGCCCGGGCGGGCATAGCGGACCTGCTGGACGCCCACCCGTCGACGGAGCCGGTCCAGCTCGGGGTGACGGTGAAATTTCCGGATGGTTGGGAGGCGAACCATTCGGTGCTGGCGCACCTGGCGGAGCATCGCGTGGTCTGGCGGCCCTGACGGGACGGGCTCGGTGTCCCCGACGGGGGGACGGGCGGGCCCGACTTTGACATAGTGCGCGGTCCGCGTTTCGCCCGGTGGGACGCCCGCGTCCACAATGGCGGCCGATCAGCACGGTGCGGCCGCCTTCGGCCGCACCACGGCACCACCCACGGGGAGTTCACCCATCATGACCCGCCTGCACGTCATCTCCGCCGCCACCCGGCCCACCTCCAACGGCCGTCCGCTCGCCGCCTGGGTCGCCGACCGGGCCCGCGCCCACGGCGGTTTCGAGGTCACCCCGGTGGACCTGGCCGAGATCGCGCTGCCCTTCCTGGACGAGCCCGAGTACGCCTCCAGTGGCGTCTACGCGCACCAGCACACCCGCGACTGGAGCGCCCTGGTCTCGTCCGCCGACGCGTTCCTGTTCGTGCTGCCGATGTACAACGGCGGGTTCACCGCGCCGTTCAAGAACGCCGTCGACTTCCTCTACAGCGAGTGGCAGGGCAAGCCGGTCGGTCTGGTCAGCTACAGCGCGGGCGGGACGGGCGGCGCGCCGGCCGCCGAGATGCTGCTGCCCGTCCTGACCCGGCTCGGCATGCTGCCGGCCGGCCGTTCGGTGGCGGTTCCGGGCATCAACGCCCTGGTCGGGGAGGCGGGCTTCGAGGCTCCGGCCGCGCTGTCGGACGAGCTGGACGGGGTGCTCGACGACGTCGCGGCCCTGGCGAAGGAGCCCGTCGCCGTGTGACGCGGGGCACTCTTGCGCGACGTTGGACAATGGAGGGTGGCCCGGAAGGATTTCGTACGCGCAGCAGGAGGACACGCATGGCAGAGCCCGAGCGGACCGAGCGGAGGCTGCGGCCCGCGCCGTTGCTCTTCGAGCCCTCGGACGCCGCCACGGACCCGGAGCACTTCTTCGACCTGGAATCCATCGAGGATCCGCGTGAGCTGCTGGCCCGGGCCACCGAGCTGACGCTGGCCTTCCGGGCGGCGCACGACCGGGCCGTGGAGTTCCAGGCCCTGGCGGCGGCCCAGCTGGCGGATCCCCGGCGTTTCGACCGGATCCCGCCGGAGGCGATCGCGGCGGTCGCGGAGTGGACCGAGGACTACGCGCGCAAGATGATCGAGTTCGGCGAGGACCTCCAGCGCGGCGCCGCCCCCGACGGACCGTAGGGCATGGCGACCGTCGGGCGGGTGCGGTCCCGTACCCGCCCGACGGAGGCACCTGGCATATGCGGGGCGCAACATACCCCAGCGCCGCCCGCCCTGTCCCGGTTTTCGGTAACTCCAGGGAATGGTCACATCACGCCCGGTAGACATTGGGCATGACGACGCTGACGACGGCCCCCGGCTGCCCCTCCCTCGACGGCACGGACGGGCGCCCCGCGTCCGCGACCCACGTCACACCGCAGGGCGCGGCCTGGCTGGCGTCCGCCTCCGCGCACCCCGAGCACACGCTGGTCGCCTGGCAGGCCCGGCCCGCCACGCCCGCCGTGCTGCCCTGCGGGACCGCCTTCGACGTCGTCAACGTCCCGGTCGTCCTGGGCCGCCGGATGCTCGACCTGTTGTGGGAGCGCGGCCCCGGCTCCGGCCCGGCCGCCGTGCACCGGGGCCGGATGCTGCTCTTCGCCACCCCGGGGACGGCCCAGCGGCTGCCCGCCCTGCTCGCCTGGGAGGAGTGGAACCCGGGCGCGCCGGCGCCGCTCTGCCACGGCCACGGCGACGCCGTCACCGTGCCCCCGCTCGCCGCCGCGCCCGGCCCCTCCCGCTGGCTCGTGGCCCCCGGATCCCGGCTCCCGTGGCTGCCCGGCCCGGACGCCCTGCTGTGGGCGTTCCTGCACGCCACCCGGGGTGCGGCGGCGATTTTTCCTTCGGCGGATCCGGATGCTAATGTCTACGACGTCAGCAGGCGCCGCTAGCTCAGTTGGTTAGAGCAGCTGACTCTTAATCAGCGGGTCCGGGGTTCGAGTCCCTGGCGGCGCACAGACGGAAGAAGGCCCCCCACGCGAGTGGGGGGCCTTCTTCGTGTGCCGTGCGGCGGCCTACGTGGTGATCTTCACCGTGTAGGCGCCGGACCGGGTCCGGTCGGCGACCTCGATCGTGATGCCCTCCCCCGGCACGGTGAAGGTCTCGCCGACCTCCACGGGCGCGTCCGCCAGTGGCGGGTACACCGAGCGGTCCCAGCAGGCCTCCGTGCGCGGGTGCGCGTCGAGGACCTCGATCGGGCCGCCGCCGGAGGACGCCTCGTTGCGGACCCGGTAGACCAGCACGCCCTCGGTGCAGGTCTCCCCGTCGTTGCCCACCGAACCCCGCGCCTCGACGGCGATCGCGCTGCCGGGTCCGGTACGGATCACCGCCAGCCGGGTGCCGCCGCTGCTGCCGGGCTCCGGGGCCTGCGCGAGCGGCTGGAGGGTGTGCATCGAGGAGCCGGACCGTACGCAGTCCACCTGCGAGCGGTCCAGCCAGCCCAGCTTCCACTTGTGCCAGGCGAACAGGTCGGGGGCCATGCCGAACTGGCTGCCCATGACGTCCCAGTCCCCGACGTACGTGT
Source organism: Streptomyces sp. Isolate_45 (assembly GCF_024721315.2). Taxonomy (GTDB): domain Bacteria; phylum Actinomycetota; class Actinomycetes; order Streptomycetales; family Streptomycetaceae; genus Streptomyces. The sequence goes on along the minus strand of NZ_JANFAK020000039.1, from coordinate 13,197 downwards.
CCCAGTCGCCCTTGCCGTCCGACGGGCGGTGGTAGAGGTCGGGCAGGTCGAAGACGTGCCCGGTCTCGTGGGCGAGGACGTTGCGGTCCGGCGGGTGCCGCTCGAAGACGGTGACGATCCGTCGCAGCGGCACGCCGTCGGCGGTCAGCGGCCGGTCGAAGTTGACGACCTTGGTGGCGTCGGAGTCCACCCCGGGCGCTTCCGGGTCGGCGACGAAGTAGACGACGTCGTACGCGCCGAAGTCCACCTCGGGGTCCGCGACGGCGACCGCGTCCCGCAGGTAGGCCGCCCGGTCCTCGGGGGCCCAGTCGCGCCTTATCCCGTACTCGGTGGAAGCCTTGGGCATCCGGATCCACCGCTTCTGGGGGTGGGGGACCAGCCGGAACCGCCCGTACGAGGCCCGCTCGAAGAAGTCGCTGGTGGCGGGGAAGTAGTCGGAGGTCAGTTGCTCCGGGGTGAGATCGGCGCGGTGGTCGGGGAAGGAGAGGAAGACCATGACCGCGTTGAGGGTGCGTTCCGGCTTGGGGTAGGAGCGGTTCCAGGTGTCGAGTCCGAGCGAGTGGTGCGCCGCCGTGCGGGTCAGGGCGCAGGGGCCCGCCTCGGAATCGGCCGCGGCGGGGCCGGCGATCAGCGACATCGCGGCGAGGGCCGCCATGGAGGTGAGGACCGCCGCCGCACTTCGGGCGCGGGAGCCTTCCACTCCCCCGGGTGTCTGCTGTCGCGGCACATCGACCTCCGGTGGTGGATTGGTTACCTTTCATCCACTTTGAGGCGATTGTCTTACTAATGCCCTGTTCCGGTGCCCCACACGAGTGAGCACTACGGCAAGCCGGTGACCCCCGGGGTTCACGCACACGCATACGGAACGTCACGACCGATCACGGGGGATCAGGCGCGACCCCCGCGCGCTCAGAGGTGCGCAGAAACGATCGCCCCGGGTCGGCCGGCGAGGTGTCCGACGGGGCGTCAGTACGACGTCATCACGACGAAGGACCGTGTTCCGTACGGCGACGCCGCTGGATAGGGCCTCCCGGCAGCCTCTATGATCGGCACACTTTCCTGCACGGACACTCACGAGCACTGCGGGAGCCAACGGTGAGCGGAACCTCAGAGGGGACCGGTTCGGCGGCCGACAGCATCCGATCGGCCCTTACGGAGCGTCACCCGGCAGTGCCGGCCGTACCTGGCATGGCGGCGGCGCCGGCCAGGTTCGCGACGGAACCACTCGACTACCGGGCCGCCTTCGACGCGGCCCACCTCGCCATGGCCGTGGTCGGCCGCGACGGCGACGTCATCGCCGCCAACCAGGCCCTCGCCGGGCTGCTGGGCGCCGAGCCGCGCGCGCTGGCCGGGCAGTCGGCGGCGGACCTGGTGGACCTGGCGGCCGAGGCCCGTACCTGGCAGGCGTACCAGGAGGTGTTGCGCGGACGGCAGGCCCGGCTGCGCTGCACGCGCCGCCTCAAACACCCCGACGGGCACTCGTTGTGGACGGAAGTGACGCTGGGGCCGGTCCCCGGCACCAAGGACGTCCTGCTGTCGGTCGCCGACATCAGCGACCGGCGCGACCTCCAGGCCCGGCTGCGGCACCTCCAAATGCACGACCCGGTGACGAGACTGCCGAACCGGGCACTGTTCTTCGAGCGGCTCTCGGCCGCCCTGGAGGCCTCCGCGTACGGGCAGGGCGGTACGGGGCGGATCGGGCTGTGCTACCTCGACCTGGACGGCTTCAAGGCCGTCAACGACACCCTGGGGCACCGGGTCGGGGACCGGCTGCTGACGGCCGTGGCGGCCCGGCTGACGCAGTGCGCGGACCAGTCCGGCTACGGCCGCACCGGTGGGCACCTGGTGGCGCGGCTCGGCGGCGACGAGTTCGCGCTGCTCGTCGAGGACTCCACCGGCACTGACCAGCTCACTGACCTGGCGCGGAGCGTGCTGGCCGCCGTGCAGGAGCCGTTCGACCTGGCCGGGCAGCGGCTGTCGGTCTCGGCGTCGATCGGCGTAGTGGAACGCGACACGGAGGGGACGACGGCGACCGGTCTCATGCAGGCCGCCGATACGACGCTGTACTGGGCGAAGGCGGACGGCAAGGCCCGCTGGACGCTCTTCGACCCGGAACGCAACGCGCACCGCATGACCCGGCAGGCGTTGTCCTCGACGCTGCGGCCGGCGGTGGAGCGGGGAGAGTTCGAGCTGGAGTACCAACCTCTGGTGGATCTGGAGAGCGGCGCCGTGCGCGGGGTGGAGGCCCTGGTGCGCTGGAACCACCCGCAGTTCGGCATGCTGACGCCGAATCGGTTCATCGGGATCGCCGAGGAGGACGGCTCGATCGTCCAGCTCGGCGGCTGGGTCCTGCGGACGGCCTGCCGGCAGGCCCGGCGCTGGCAGATCGAACAGCCCAGCGACGCGCCGGTGTTCGTGTCCGTCAACGTGGCGGTGCGGCAGGTGTGGGACTCCGACCTGGTCGGGGACGTCGCCGAGATCCTCGCCGAGACGGGGCTGGCCCCGCAGCTGCTCCAGCTGGAGCTGACGGAGTCGGCGGTGATGGGCTCGGCGGGCCGCCCGTTGCAGGCCCTCCAGGCGCTGAGCGACATGGGCGTACGGATCGCCATCGACGACTTCGGCACCGGCTACTCGAACCTGGCCTACCTGAGCCGGCTGCCCGTGTCGGTGCTGAAGCTGGACGGCTCCTTCGTGCACGGCTTCCGCTACGAGGACGGCGCGCACCCGAACCCGGCCGACGAGACCATCGTGGAGGCCCTGGTCCAGCTCGCCCACCGGCTGGGCCTGACGGTCACCGCGGAGTGCGTGGAAACCGCCGGCCAGGCGGCCCGCCTGCGGCGCGTGGGCTGCGACACGGGCCAGGGCTGGCTGTACTCGCGGGCGGTGGCCCCGGACGTGATCGCCCGCATGATCGGCCGCCAGGCCGCGGCCCCGCATCCCGCGGTCTGAGGGGGTGCGGGGCGGCGGGGCCGTACGGTCAGAGGCTCCGCACGAAGACGGCGAACGCCTCGGGGGCCACCGCGAAGACGGGACCCCCGGGGTTCTTGGAGTCCCGCACGGCGACCGCGCAGGACTGGGGGGCGACTTCTACGCAGTCGCCGCCACTTGATCCGCTGTACGAGGCCTTGCGCCAGGTGGCTGCGCCGATGGGGGCACACTCGACGCACTCTCCGCCCGTGGTCCCGCTGTAGGACGACTTACGCCATTGCACCCTCGTCATGTGCAGGCCGTTCTCCATAACGTTCCTCCATTACGCGAGCGATCAGCGTGGCCGAGCGTTCGGGCGAGAGCGCCGCAGCCTGCAGGCGAGAGTAGCCGACCGCTCGCTCCTTGATCACTGACGGGTTGGCCGTCATATGTCCTTGTGCATAGCCCTCTTGGTAGATGACATCCGGATCGCCATCGAAGCGTAGGAGCGTGAAAGAACCCATCATTCCGGGGTGTTGCCCGACCGAGAAGGGGAGAACCTGAATCTGCACCCAAGGATGCTCAACGAAGCCCTGGAGATGTGCGAGCTGGCTTCGCATGACCTCACGGCCGCCGACTTCCTGGTACAGCACAGCCTCCGTGAGCACCACCCACAACGCGGGCTGGTCCTCCCGCTTCAGGATGTGCTGTCGATCCATGCGGGCGGCCAGCAGCCCTTCGGCCTGGTCGGGTCGGTCAACGCCGAGCAGGGCGCGCGCGTAGTCCTCCGTTTGAAGGAGGCCATGAACCAACTGGCACTGGAACGTCGAGATGTACGTCGCCCGGGCCTCCATCTCCGCGTACGCCTGGAACCATGTCGGCAAGACGCTCCGCAGCACGAGCCCCACCAGGCGGGAGAAGTGGCCGTCCGTGTCCAGCGCCGCGTCCAGCCGTTCCGAGAAGTCGCGGGTCGGGACGCGGGCGGTGGTTTCCACCTGGCCGATCAGGGAGCCGGTGCAGTAGATGACGGCGCCCAGCTGCGTCTGCTTCAGGCCGGCCGCTTCGCGCAGGCGGCGCAGTTCGGAGCCGTAGTAGTCCAGCGGCGAGGCGCTGGGATCGAGGTCGCGGGTCAGGACCACGGGACGGTCACCCCCATGAATGCGTGGGTCCGGTTCGGTCGTGACCAACCGTAGCCACCCCGCCACGCGCTGATGGGGGAAATCGGGCAACCATGTGACACACCCAGCCCCGCACCCGGAATCCGGGGCGGGGCGGGGTGGCGCTCGGCGCGGGGTGGGGGGAGATCAGCAGGCGCCGAGGTCCTTCCAGACACCCCATTCACCGGTGGTGCCGGGCGCCTCGTTCTGGGTCCACCACTGGGCCTTGTACTTGCGGCCGTTGTGGGAGACCTCCGTGCCGCCGGTGTAGACGGTGCCCGCGACGTAGGCCGGGACGGAACCGCAGCCGGTGGGCGGCGTCGTCGGAGGCGTGGTCGGCGGGGTCGTCGGCGGGGTGGTGGGAGGCGTGGTCGGCGGGGTGGTCGGCGGCTGGGTGGTGCCGCCGAGGGCGTCCGAGATCTGGTTCAGCAGGGTGGTGTTGTTGTCCAGACCGAGGAGGGAGTACATCATCGCGCCGGCCAGGCCGCGCTGCTTGCCGTAGTCGACCCGGGCCTGGATGGCCTTCTGGTTCAGGCCGGTGAAGAACTCGCCGTCCTTGTAGAAGTAGGCGGACTTGGCGCCCTCGTCCCAGAAGGTGGTCGCCGGGTTGTCGACGATCCCGCCGAGCTCCTTGTAGTGGGCGATGCCCGCCTGCTGGCTGACCGGGCGGACGTTGGAGGCTCCGGTGGCCGACTGGGCGAGACCGTTGTTCGCGCCGGCCGGAACGCCCTTCCAACCGCGGTAGTAGAACTCGTAGCCCAGGGTCAGCTTGTTGGCGGGGAAGCCGCCGGCGATCCCGTAGGCCGGGTTGCCGTCGATCCAGGAGTCGATGGCGTTGTCGACGCTGTACTTCTGGGTGCCCGGGGCGATCGGGTCGGTCGGGTCACCGGCCGGGGAGTACAGCGGGGACTGGTGGTAGGTCGGGCCGTCGCTGTCCCAGGCGCCGTGCATGTCGTACGTCATGATGTTCGCGTAGTCGAGGTACGCGCCGATCTTGTCCGTCTCGATGTACTTGATCTTGTCCTGGCCGGCCGGCAGGGCCGCCGTCAGCAGGTACTTCTTTCCGCCGTTGGCCGCGCCCTCGGCGTCGAGCTGCTTGCGGAACTCCTGGAGCAGCAGGGTGAAGTTCTGCTTGTCCTCGGGGCCGTAGTGGTTGCCCAGGTGGCCGCCGGAGGAGCCCGGGTACTCCCAGTCGATGTCGATGCCGTCGAAGATGCCCGCCGCGGTGCCGGGGCCGCCGAAGCCGCCCTCCACCGGGAGGTCGCCCTTGATGTACTGCTTGATGCAGGAGGCGACCAGCTTCTTGCGGGAGGCGTCGGTCTTCGCCGCGTCGTGGAAGAACTTCGAGTAGGTCCAGCCGCCCAGCGAGATGTTGATCTTCAAGTGGGGGTACTTGGCCTTCAGTTCCTTGAACTGGTTGAAGACGCCCACGATCGGCTGGTCCCACTTGTCGGCGACGCCGTCCACGCTGTCGGCCGCGCTGAAGGACTTCTGGTAGTCGGCGTAGCTGTCGCCCGCGCCGTCACCGGCGTTCGGGTTGTTGTCGTCCCCGGCCGCCTTGTTCGCCTCGAAACAGGTGAGGTCGGTGGGGTGGATGTTGCCGAACGAGTAATTGATCACGTCCAGCTTCCCCGCTATGCCCCGGGTGTCGAGGTGCTTGGGGTAGAAGGCGTTGCCGTAGACGCTCCACTGGTCGTAATAGGCGATGCGGACGCCGCCGCTGCTCGCGGTGGTGGACGTGTCCGCGGCCTGCGCGGTGCCGAGTCCCGCGAAGGTGGCCAGCGCTCCGGCTGCCAGCGCGGCCGTGGCGGCGGCCGCGATGAGGGGTTTACGGATGTGCATGAACTGCCTCCGGGGGGTGGGAGGGGAGGACATCAGCTTCAGGTGAGAGAAGTGATAGCGATCACCGACCACCCCAGTCAATGGTTTGGACCAAAGAAGGACTAGACCACTGAGCGGACAAATGTGCTCGTCAGAGACCTGAGAGCACGTCAAAAACCGCTCGCCACCCCGGATGACGAGCGGTTTAAGACTCCCTTAGGCCATGCTCCGGCAAGGTTTCGGCAACAAACCAGCCAAACCCCGTTCGCAGGCGCTCAAGCCGGAATCGAGACGTCCGTCGGCATGCCGTACGCATCTGCGACGAGCCCGTAGGACCGCAGCCGGGCGTCGCCGCCGTGGGCGTTGGCCGTCAGCATCAGCTCGTCGGCGCCGGTCCGCTTCACCAGCGCGTCGAGTCCGGAGCGGACCTCGTCGGGCACGCCGTGGACGATGTTCGCGAGCCAGCCGTCGACGAACTCCCGCTCCAGCGGGGAGAAGGGGTACGCCGCCGCCTCCTCGGGCGTCGGGACCAGCCCGGGCCGACCGCCGCGCAGCCGGAGCATCGACAGCGCGCCGGTGAGGACTTGGGCGCGGGCCTCCTCCTCGGTGTCGGCGGCGAGCGCCGAGACGCCGATGACGGCGTACGGGGCGTCCAGGACGGCGGAGGGCCGGAAGCTCTGCCGGTAGAGGTCGAGCGCGGGCAGGGTGCCGGCGGCCGAGAAGTGGTGGGCGTACGCGAAGGGCAGGCCGAGCTCGCCCGCGAGGCGGGCGCTGAAGCCGGAGGAGCCGAGCAGCCAGACCGGCGGGCGCCCGGCGGGCCCCTGCACCGGGCCGGGGACGGCGTGCACGCGGGCGTACGGGTGCCCGTCGGGGAAGTCGTCGTCGAGGAAGCGGAGCAGCTCCGCGAGCTGCCGGGGGAACTCGTCGGCGGCCTCGTCGAGCCGCCCGGAGCCGCGCAGCGCGGCGGCGGTGCGCGGGTCGGTGCCGGGCGCGCGGCCGAGTCCGAGGTCGACGCGGCCGGGGGCGAGGGCCTCCAGGGTGCCGAACTGCTCGGCCACGGTCAGGGGGGCGTGGTTGGGCAGCATGACCCCGCCCGAGCCGAGCCGGATGCGGGAGGTGTGGGCGGCGAGGTGGGCCAGGATCACGGCCGGGGAGGAACTGGCGACCCCGGGCATGGAGTGGTGCTCGGCGACCCAGTGCCGGTGGTAGCCGCGGGACTCGGCGAGCCGGGCGATGTCCACGCTGGTCCGCAGCGACGCCGTCGCCGTGCTGCCGCTGCCGACGGTGACGAGGTCGAGGACCGACAGCGGCACCGGCGCCCCGCCCCGGACGGTCCCGCGGATCGGATCCGCGGCCCCCCGGCCCTCGTCCGTGTGCCGGCCGGCGTCCCCGTTGTCGCTCATCGTCGATCCCGTCCCGTCCCGTTCGCCTCGTTCGGTGGTTCTACGAAGTAATCGAACGGTCCCGGTGGCCCCGGGCATTCCCGGCAGACCGGGACGGGATCATGCTTCTGGCATATGCCAGACGAGTAGCGCCTGATGGAGGGACTTGATTAAGCCATCAATCTCATCAACACACGCTCCACGTGGGCCTCTTGATGGCTATCGTGGTAGAGCAAGCGGTAACAACCTGGTAGGGGGAAACCGTGGCGCTGAAGCCCGAGCCGACCGCGCCGTTCCACTCGGTGCAGTACGCCCTGCGCGTACTCGAAACGATCGCCCGCCACACCGGCGGTGTGACCGACGTACAGATCGCGCGCGAGACAGGCCTGCCCGCGGCCCATCTCGCCCCGATGCTGCTGATGCTGCGCCGGGAGGGGTACGTCCTGCAGGTGTCGGACGGCGCCTACGCCATAGGGGATTCCCTCGTCCTGCTCGGTTCCGGGATCGACCGGCAGCAGGCACTTCAGGAGAAGCTCCAGGAAACCCTGGACCGGCTGCGGGACTCGGTCGGCGCGGCCGTGTACATCAGCCGGTACGTCGACGGCGAGGTCCGCATCACCCAGTTCGCGGACAGTCCGCGCACGCCGAAGGTGCACGAATGGGTCGACTTCCGTTCGGCGGCGCACGCCAGCGCGGTCGGCAAGTGTCTGCTGACCCAGCTCGACCTCAACGGGCGGCGCGACCACCTGTCGCGACACAAGATCGCCCGGCTCACCTCGAAGACGATCGTGAACGAGCGGATCCTGTTCTCCAAGCTGGACAGCCAGCCGGCCACCGTGCCCATGCTGGACCTGCAGGAATACGCGGTCGGCACCGTCTGCGCGGCCGTACCGATCACCGCCGGCGCCGCCGTGGGCTGCCTGGCCCTCTCGCTTCCCGTCGAACACGCCCACCGACTGCGGGCCGCGGCCGACACCCTGAACCGGAAGGCGGCACCGCTGCTGCTGTCGCTCACGCTCTGAGGCACCGGGACCCGCCGCGGGGACCGGTGGTCGCGGGCCCGCAGGGCCCTGAAAACACTTCGGGCGGTTTCCGGTGAACCGGAAACCGCCCGAAGTACAGGTGCGCCGCCAGGGACTCGAACCCCGGACCCGCTGATTAAGAGTCAGCTGCTCTAACCAACTGAGCTAGCGGCGCCTGACAAAGAAAATACTACCTGCTCCCCGAGGGTGCTCAAAACCATTACCGCGCGCGCGGGCGGGGTCAGCGGTCCAGGAGGGCGCGCCGGCCGTGGGTGTCGTACGCGGCGAGCAAGGCGCGCAGGTCAGGTGGGTCGAGCGGGCGGTAGCCGGGAGCGCCGGGCGGTCGCCACCAGACGGGTTCCGGGCAGCGGAATCCGGTCCGGCGCAGGGTGACCCGGTGGACCTTGTTCGTCGCCGTCACGGGCATGGCGTCGAGGATCCGCAGGAAGCGGGGGGCCATCTTGGTGCCGAGGTCCGGCTGCGCGGCGAGGAAGCGGGCGAAGGCGTCGGGGTCGAACGCCTCTCCCCCGCGCAGGGCCAGGGCGGCCATCACCTGGTCCCCGGCGGCCTCGTCCGGGACCGCGTAGACGGCGACGGCGGCCGCCGCGTCCCAGCGGGCCAGGATGTTCTCGATCATCGCGGCGGCGAGGTTCTCGCTGTCGACGCGCAACCGGTCGTCCGTGCGGCCCGCGAACCAGAGGAAGCCGCGGGGATCGCGGAAGAAGAGGTCACCGGTCCAGTACCAGCCGTCGCGGGTGCGGTCGGCCTCCGCGTCGGGGTTGCGCCAGTAGCCCTCGAAGTGGCTGCGCCCCCGGTTGACCAGCTCGCCGATGGCCTCCTCGCCGTTCAGGAGGCGGCCGTCGGCGTCCAGGAGGGCCGGGGGGCATTCCCGTCCGGTGTCCGGGTCGATGACGGCGAGGTCGTCACCGGCTCCGGCCCGGCCCAGTGCGCCCGCCGGGGTGTCGGGGGTGCGCTGGACGGAGGCGCCGCCCTCGGTGGCCCCGTAGCCCTCGACGAGCCGGACCCCGAACCGCTCGGCGAAGCGGGCCGCGTCGACGGCCCCGGCCTCGGTGCCGAAGCCGAGGCGCAGGGTGTGCTCGCGGTCGTCGGGGCGGGGGGCGGTCGCGAGGAGGTACTGGACGGCCCGGCCGACGTAGGTGAAGTAGGTCGCGCCGTAGTCGCGTACGTCGTCCAGGAACGCGGAGGCGGAGAAGCGGCGGCGCAGGGCGACCGAGGCGCCGCCGGCGAGGGCGGGCAGCCAGTCGGCGATGACGGCGTTGCCGTGGAACAGCGGCATGCAGACGTAGTGGACGTCGTCCGGGCCGACCGAGAAGTGGCGGGCCAGGGAGTGTCCGGCGGCGGCGAGCCGGCCCTGGGTGCGGATGGCCGCCTTGGGGGCACCGGTGGAGCCGGAGGTGAAGTAGAGGAGGAGTCGGTCGGCGGGGCCGGGCGGGCGGCGGCGCACGGCCGCGTCTCCGGGCGCGGCGCCGGCGTACGGGGCGAGCAGGGCCTCGTACTCCTCGGTGCCGGTGATCAGGATCCGTACGCCGGGCAGGTCGAGGCCGCGCAGCAGTGGCAGGTGGGCGGCCTCGGTGACCAGGATCCGGCAGTCGGTGTGCAGGACGTCCCGGGCCAGTTCGGGGCCGCGCCGGGTGGGGTTGATCCCGGCGACGGCGGCCCCTGCCAGGGCCGCCGCGCCGAGCCAGAACGGGAACTCGGGAGTGTTGTCGAGCAGCACCCCGACGTGGGGCCGGGCCCCCGGCGGCAGCAGGTCGACGAGCAGGGCCGCGCGGGCGGCGGCCTCCCGGGCGGTCCGGTGGTGGCTGAGCACGGTGGGGCGACCGTCGTCGTCCCGGTACTTCAGGCCGGGCCGATGGTCGCCCCAGCCGCGCGCCACGAGTTCCGCGACGGTTCCGGGTGCGTCGGATGCGTGGGGGGCATCGGGTGCAGTCGTCGTCCGCATGCCGCCGGAGGTTAGCTGACGTTCCGTCAGAATTGAACGTCGGAGCAGGAGTAGAACGCCATCGGGGTGTCATGGACGGTCCACACGGCCAGGATCACGTGCCGGCCGGTCTTGCCGCTCGGCATGGCGCCCTGGTGGACGGTGGTCATGGCGGGACGGGCGCCGTTGTAGGCCACGGTCAGGAAGGGCTGGAGGTCGAGCGCGGAGCGGGTGAGGGGCCTGCTCGGGTCCCAGCCGTTCTTGGTGACGTAGTACTTGATGTCGGTGGTGGCGTGATTGGCGGTGAACTGCCAGCGGAAGCTGTAGCCCTGCCCGGCGCTCACGCTCGTGGCGGGCCAGGAGCCGCCGCGCGGGTCGTCGAGCTGCGCGAACTCGGGGTGGCCGGCGGCACATATCGTGCCGTCGGACGGGCCGAGCGCCGGGAAGCCCTTGGGGCCCTCGGCGCTCTGCGGCTCCCACTGGATGGGCCCGCAGTCGGAGACGGTCTTGTTGGCACAGAGCTTCTGGCGGCTGATCGGGGTGTCGGTGTAGCCGTGGCTGCTCGCGGTGGGCGCCGTGATCAGGGCCGCGCCGGCGAGGAGGCCGAGGCCGAGCACGGCGGCGCCGGTGCGGCCGGGTCGCGCGGGGCGGTCGGGGCGTATGGGCATGCGGAAGAGACGCATGATGCTCCTTGGACGTGGGGGGACCTGACGAGAGCGTGCGCACGCGTGGGGATGATTTCAGGTCTAGACCAAGTTCCACATTATTGACGGGAGTTGGCCATGTCTATACCAATGCGAGAACGGGTGGTCCGGTCATGACCGGCCACCCGTTCCCTTTGGTCCGGTCCGTGCGCCGGACCGGTGCGTTCGCTGTTCCTGTTTGTTGTTGGGGCTCCTGTCGCTCCCGGTGTTGTCGTTCTCGGTGCTACTGCTCGGCCCGGCCGGTGTAGAAGGCGACGGTGAGGTCCTTCACCAGGGCCTTGCGCTCGTAGTCGTCCAGTTCGACGATCCCGCGCGAGGTCAGCCGGTGGACGGTGTCGTCCACGGCGTCGACCACCGAGGTCAGGACGGTGTCCCGGTGCTTGGCGTCGATCGCGGCGACCCGGCGGCGGCGCATGGCCTCCGCCACCTCCGGGGCGTACTCGATCCGGGTCGGCTGGGCCGAGAACACCTCCACCCCGACGGCCTCGGTCTCGGCCGCCAGCATCCGGGTCAGCGCGTCGCCGACGGCCTCGGCGTCGCGCAGGGTCGGGGCGTCCTCGTGGAAGGCGTCGGCGGGGAGCTGGGACAGCACCCGGGCCATGGCCGACTCCACCTGCTCGGCGAGGTACTCGGTGTGGTCCTCGACGGCGAGGGTGGCCCGTGCGGTGTCCTTGACCTGCCAGACGACCTGGACGACCACCCGCAGGGCGAGGCCGCCGGAGTCCACGGCCGGCATCGGCTCGCTGCGCCAGTGCCGCAGGCGCACGTCGACCCGGCGGCGCAGCAGGAGGGGACTGACCCAGGTCAGGCCGGTACGACGGACCGTGCCGCGGTAGCGCCCGAACAGGGTGAGCACCCAGGCGTGACCGGCCTTGGCCCGTCCGAGACCGCCCAGCGCGAGGAGGGTCACGACGCCGAGGAAGGCCAGCGGGGGCCAGTGCGTGCTGCGGAGCCCGCGGTAGGGGCGGGGCGTCACCCCGAAGGCCTCCGCGAGGGCGGCCGGGACGACGCCCGCCCGCCACAGCAGGGCCGCGCAGCCGGTCATGGCCAACGCGCCGACGGCGAGCGCGAACCAGCCGGGGAGCACCGGGCCGCGGTGTTCGCGGAGCCGGTCGTCACCCCGGGGGACGCGGCGGCCGGCGGGCAGCCGGGTGCTGCCGCCGGGGCGCCGGGGGGTCCTCGCGGCCTCGGACGTCGGGGTCGGGGTCGGGGTCGGGGTCGCGAGGACGGTCGGGGCCGGGGTCGGGGTCGGGTGGGCGCGGAACGGGAGGTGTACGGGGATCTCCGTCACCGCCGCTCCGCGCGGGGTCCGGACGTGGGGCAGGTCCTGCGTGTCGTCGTCCTCGCGCGTCGCGTCCATGCCGCGGGCGACGGCCCGGGCCACGAGTTCGGCCACGTCGGGGGCGGGGGCCGGGGCGGGGGCCGGCCCGGCGTCTCCGTCGGGGCCGGGAATCCCGCTCCCCCTCGGGGGGTCGGTGGGGGCTTCGGCCGGCCAGAGCTCGCCCTGGGGGTGGCTGCGGGCCGCCTCCGGAACCGTCTCGGGGGCCGGGTGGGGGATGCCCAACGCCGGTGCGGGATCAGCCGGTCCGGCCTCCGCCCCGGCGGGGGCCGGCCGTACGTCGCCGCGCGGGTCCGGAGCGGCCGGGACGCCGTCGTGCCGAGACGCGGAGCCGAACGCGTCCCCGTCACGCGCTTCCGGTGCGGCGGGCCGCCCGTCCGACGTCGACGCGGAGCCGAACGCGTCTTCGCCGCGCGGGTCCGGAGCGGCCGGGGCCTGCTCCCGCTGCGGCGCGGAGCCGAACGGGCCCCCGTCACGCGGGGCGGAAGCCACCGGGGCGGCCTGCCGCCACGACGCGAACCCGGAGGAGGAAGAGGAGGAACCTTGGCCGCGCGGGTCCGGAGCGGCCGGGTCCTGGTCCCGCCGCGGCGCGGAGCCGAACGGGCCCCCGGCACGCGCTTCAGGTGCGGCGGGCCGCCCGTCCCGCGTCGCCCCCGCGCCGAACGAACCCCCGCCACGCGGGGCCGAAGCCGCCGGGGCGCCTTCCCGCCACGACACGGCCCCGGCGGAATCACCGCCGCGCTGGTCCGGAGCGGCCGGGGCGTCGTCGTACCGCGGTACGGGACTGCCGGTGTCCGCGCCTCGCGGGTCCGGAGCGGCCGGGTCCCGTTCCCGGTCCGGTGGCGCGAGGGACAGGCCCCGCCCCGCGGTCGGGACCTCGACCCACCGGCCGCGGCGCGGGGCAGGGGCCGCCTCCGGCTCGG
>NZ_JANFAK020000396.1 GCF_024721315.2 Streptomyces sp. Isolate_45 | reverse complement strand
AGGGGGATGTGGTCGGGTCGGGGCTGGGCGGTGAGGGGGATGCGGGCGTCGGCTGCTTGGTCGAGGGCGGTGTTGAGGCCGGCGATGGTGGGGGTTTCGAAGAGCTGGCGGATGGAGAGTTCGGCGCCGAGGGTGGTGCGGATGCGGCTGACCAGGCGGGTGGCGAGGAGTGAGTGGCCGCCGAGGTCGAAGAAGCTGTCGTCGATGGTGAGGTGGGGGACGGCCAGTACTTCGGCGTAGAGGGATACGAGGATTTCCTCGCGGGGGCTGCGGGGTGCGCGGCCAGTGGTGGATCCGGTGTAGGTGGGTGCGGGGAGGGCCTTGCGGTCGAGCTTGCCGTTGGGGGTGAGCGGTAGCGCGTCGAGGGTGACGAGGGCCGAGGGGAGCATGTAGTCGGGTAGGCGGGCGGCGAGTCCGGCCTGGGCGGTGCTCTCGTTCCAGAGGGTGGGGTCGGGGACGAGGTAGGCGACGAGTCGTTGGTCGCCTGGCTGGTCCTCGCGGAGGATGACGGTCGCTTGGAGTACGCCGGGCTGGGTGGCGACGGCGGACTCGATCTCGCCCAGTTCGATGCGGTGTCCGCGGAGTTTGATCTGGTGGTCGGCTCGGCCGGTGAAGATGAGTTGGCCGTGGTGGTTCCAGCGGGCGATGTCGCCGGT
>NZ_JANFAK020000395.1 GCF_024721315.2 Streptomyces sp. Isolate_45 | reverse complement strand
ACGACCGTGGTGGGCGTCCCGCCGGCGGCGACCGTCCTTCCGGCGGTGGCTACCGCGGCGGTGGCGACCGTCCCTCCGGTGGCGACCGTCCGACCGGTGGTGGCTTCCGAGGCGGGGACCGTCCGTCCGGTGGCGGCTACCGCGGCGGCAGTGACCGTCCTTCCGGTGGTGGCGGCGGTTTCCGTCGCGACGACCGTGGTGGCGACCGTCCGTCCTTCCCGCGTCGTGATGACGACCGTGGTGGGTTCCGTGGCGGTCGTGACGACCGTGGCGGGGACCGTCCGTCGTACCCGCGTCGTGATGACGACCCTGGTGGGCGTCCCGCCGGCGGCGACCGTCCTTCCGGCGGTGGCTACCGCGGCGGTGGCGACCGTCCCTCCTTCCCGCGTCGTGACGACCGTGGTGGCGACCGTCCCTCGTACCCGCGTCGCGATGACGACCGTGGTGGGCGTCCTTCGGGTGGTGGCGGCGGTTTCCGTCGCGACGACCGTGGCGGCGACCGCCCGTCCTTCCCGCGTCGTGACGATGACCGTGGTGGGTTCCGTGGCGGTCGTGACGACCGTGGTGGCGACCGTCCGTCGTACCCGCGTCGTGATGACGACCGTGGTGGGCGTCCCGCCGGCGGCGACCGTCCTTCCGGCGGTGGCTACCGCGGCGGTGGCGACCGTCCCTCCTTCCCGC
>NZ_JANFAK020000394.1 GCF_024721315.2 Streptomyces sp. Isolate_45 | reverse complement strand
CCCGCGCTGCCGGCCGCGCCGGCCCCGCCGTCGGCCGGTGCCTCGGCCTGTGGGCAGGTCGCCCTGTGAGCGCCGTCCTGCCCGCCGCGCTCGCCGCCTGGGGGTCGGGCGGCAGCGGGCACCCGTACGCCCTCCTCGCCGACCGGCACGACGGCACCGTGGTGCGCTGCGGGGACGCCGTGGCCAAGGCGCACGCCCCCGACACCGACCCGGAGGCCCTCGCGCTGCGGCTGCGGATCGCCGGAGCCGGTCCCCTGGCCGGGGTGTTGCTGCCCCCGCTGCGCACCGGGACCCTCCACGGCCGCCCCGTCTCCCTCTGGCCGTACGGGACCCCCGTGGACCCGGAGCGTCCCGAGGACGCCCCCTGGGAGGCCGCCGCCCGGCTGCTGGCAGCGCTGCACCGCACCCCTCCGGACGCACTCCCCGGCCCGGTCCCCCCGATGCGCGGCCCCGCCAAACTGGCCCGCGCCCTACGCCGCCTCGCCCTGGCCCTCCCGCCCGCCACGGGCCCCCGGCACCCGGAGCCGCCCCCCGCGCCCCGGCTGCCGGAGCCGCCCCCGACCGAGCCGGCTGTTCGCGCTGGGTTCGGTGCTCGCGTACGCCGCTTCGGGCCGGCCTCCCTTCGGCGACGAGTCGGGGCAC
>NZ_JANFAK020000393.1 GCF_024721315.2 Streptomyces sp. Isolate_45 | reverse complement strand
CCGCCACCGTCGCCCTGCCCGGGACCGCGGCGGCCCCGACGCCGAGCCCGTTCGCCGCGCCGACGCCGAAGGCGGTGCCCGCGCCGGCCCCCAGACCGGCCCTGACCTCCGGAGCCTCCGCCGCGCCGGCCGCGATACCGGCCGCGATACCGGCCGCGGCCACGCCGCCGGCCGCTTCGCCCCGGGCGGAGGCCACCACTCGGGTCACGCCCGTCATCCGCGGCGCGGCCCCGGCCACCGGCCCGGCCCCGGCGACCCTGTCCGAGGTCTTCGAGGACGCGTTCCCGCCGCTGACCAAGCCCACCCCCGCCGCCGTGCCCGTACCCGCCCCCGCCCCGGGGGCCGAGCCGGGATCCCGCCGCAAGACCGTGCTGCTCGCCGCGGCCGGGGTACTGACGGTCGCCGCGCTCGGCACGGTGATCGGCCTGGCCCTGACCTCGGGGGAGGAAGAGGCACCGGCCAAGCCGGCGGTGTCCTCGACCCCGACCCCCGTGGTCCCCGAGCCGCCGACGGTCCCGGGCACCAGCGGAACCGACCCGGCGCCCGAGCCGGGTACGACGCCCCCGCCCGCGGAGTCGCCCG
>NZ_JANFAK020000392.1 GCF_024721315.2 Streptomyces sp. Isolate_45 | reverse complement strand
GGCGGCCCGCACGGCCCGGGCCCGGCCGGCCGGCGGGGACCCGTCGGGCGCGGGCCCGCCCGCCGGGAGCTCCTCCTCGGGCGGTTCGGGCGGGCCCGGCAGGTAGCGGCGCACGACCCTCGCGGAGACGTGCGCGAAGGCCTGCGGGAGCTGTCCGCCGGGCGCCCGCGCCGGGCCGGGGTCGGACGGCGCCGACGCCACTCCGGTCAGCTGCGAGACGGCGAGCGCGGGGAAGTTCCGTACGCCGCGCCCGAAGTGGGCGAGCACGTACTCGGAGCAGTGCTTGAGCACCAGCGCGGCCTCGTCCCGGCCGAGCGGGCCCAGCAGCACGTCCTGCACGCCGGGAACGAACTCGTACCACTGGCCCGGCACTTCACCGGTGCGTCGCAGCAGCCCGCTCAGCAGCACCTCGGCCAGGTCCGAGGGCTCGGAGTCCGGCAGCATCGTGCGCTGCACGAGCCGCATCACGGGCAGGGTCAGGGGCGCCGCCGACAGGTACACCGCGAGCCGTACGGCGCCGGGCGCCGCCGACGCCCGGAACCGGGCCACCAGTTCGCGCGGCGGCCGGGCGGCCCGGGGCAGCGGGACGGGGGCGGCCGGATGACGGGCCAGGACCCGGCCCACCTCGGCCG
>NZ_JANFAK020000391.1 GCF_024721315.2 Streptomyces sp. Isolate_45 | reverse complement strand
GAACTCCTCGAAGCCAAACGAGCCCTCGCCGACGCCGTCCTCGGCTCCGGCGAATCGGCCCTCACCGAACTGACCGACCGTGAACTGGCGGACCTCGTCTCGCTGCGGAGGCCCGCATGATCACCGCGCGGGACGACCGACGCCGCACCTTCGAGACCGTGCCCGCCGGGGTGGAGGCCGTCACCTGGTGGGGTCGGGCCTGGGTCGCCGCCCTGGAAGCGCGCGCCCACGACGCGGCCCGGCTCGCCCGCGGCCGTACGTACGCCACCGAAGGACACGTCGAGGCCGTCACGGTCACCCCCGGCCGGATCGTGGCCTACGTCCGCGGCAGCAGGGCCCGTCCGTACCGCACCGAACTGTCCCTGGCCGCCTTCGCGGACGACGCATGGGCAGAGCTGCTGGAAGCGGTCGCGGCGGACCCGTCGGCCCTCGCGACCCTGCTGGAACGGGAAGTCCCGCAGTCCCTCGCGCAGACGATCCTGCCCGGAGCCGGCGAGCTCGTACCGCGCTGCTCCTGTCCCGACACGGCGCGGCCGCCCTGCAAGCACGCCGCCGCCCTCTGCTACCGGGCGGCGCGGCTCCTCGACCAGGACCCGTTCGTCCTGCTCCTGCTGCGGGGCCGGGGCGAGCGCGAACTCCTCGACGAGCTCGCCCGCCGCAACGCCGCCCACGCCGCACGCGAACAGCCCGACACCGCACCCGACTTCCCCGGGGTGCCGGCCCGCGCCGCGGTGGCCCGCGCCGTCCTGCCCCCGCTGCCCGCCCCCCTCGCGCCGCCCCC
>NZ_JANFAK020000390.1 GCF_024721315.2 Streptomyces sp. Isolate_45 | reverse complement strand
GCGGCTTCAAGGTCCATGAGGACATGGGTGCTCATACCCGTGCGCTGGACACGGCGTTGCGGGTGGCCGAGGAGTACGACGTGCAGGTGGCGCTGCATTCGGACGGTCTGAACGAGTGTCTTTCGGTCGAGGACACCTTGCGGGTGTTGGAGGGGCGGACGATCCACGCCTTCCACATCGAGGGGTGTGGTGGTGGGCACGTGCCGAACGTGTTGAAGATGGCGGGTGTCGCGAACGTCATCGGCTCGTCGACGAATCCGACCCTGCCGTTCGGGCGGGACGCGGTCGCCGAGCACTACGGCATGATCGTCTCCGTCCACGACCTCAAGCCGGATCTGCCGGGCGACGCCGCGATGGCCCGGGACCGGATCCGCGCCGGGACGATGGGCGCCGAGGACGTCCTGCACGACCTCGGGGCGATCGGGATCACCTCCTCGGACGCGCAGGGCATGGGCCGGGCGGGGGAGACGATCCGGCGGACCTTCGCGATGGCCGCGAAGATGAAGGGCGAGCTGGGTCCGCTGGCCGGTGACGGCGAGGGTGACGACAACGCCCGCGTGCTGCGCTACATGGCCAAGCTGACGATCAACCCGGCCATCGCCCACGGCCTGGCCCACGAGATCGGCTCCATCGAGGTCGGCAAACTCGCCGACATCGTCCTGTGGCGCCCCCAGTTCTTCGGTGCCAAGCCCCAACTCGTCCTCAAGTCCGGGTTCCCCGCCTACGGCGTCACCGGCGACCCCAACGCCGCCACCGACACCTGCGAACCCCTCGTCCTCGGACCG
>NZ_JANFAK020000389.1 GCF_024721315.2 Streptomyces sp. Isolate_45 | reverse complement strand
CTGGTGAGCAGCAAACGCTCCACCCCGTACGCGGTCACGAGATGGCGGGCGAACAACCGGCCCAGGCTACCCGTGGCGCCGGTGACGAGCACCGTGCCGGATCCGGCTCCGAACCCGGACGGCATCTCGGTCACAGCGTCCGCCGACCGCACGCGTGTCAGGCGCGGCACGCTGACCACACCGTCCCGGATCGCGAGCTCCGGCTCATCGGAGCCCAGCGCGGCCGCGATGCCCACCTCCGAGTCTCCCTCGATGTCCAGCATGACGACCTGGCCGGGGTTCTCCGACTGCGCCGAGCGCAGCAGGCCACGCACCGCGCCACCCGCCAGGTCCCGAACGCCCTCCCCCGTACCGACGGCCACCGCACCCGACGTCAGCCACACCAGACGAGTAGCCGCGAACCGGTCGTCCGCCAACCACCCCCGCACCGTCTCCACCGCGGTATTCACCGCCGCGTGCACGGAGCCCACGGTGTCGGCGTCGCCTGCTGCGGCAGACGGCAGTACGAAGACCGCGTCCGGAGCCGGCTCCCCCGCGTCGAGTGCCGCGCCCAACGTGCCCGCGTCCGCGTACTCGGTGACCTGGGCACCCGAAGTACCCAGACCGAACTCGTCACACCCGAGCACGGCCCAGCGGAGGCCGGCGCCGGAAGCGTCGCCCACGGAGGCGGGCGTCCATTCGACGCGGAAGAGGGAGTCCACATGGGCACCGGCGGCCGCGTTGACCTGCTCGGCCGAGGCCGGCCGCAGCGTCAGCGAATCCACCGCCGCCACCGCCCGACCCGA
>NZ_JANFAK020000388.1 GCF_024721315.2 Streptomyces sp. Isolate_45 | reverse complement strand
GAGGGTGAGTACAAAGGAAGCGTCCGTTCCTTGAGAACTCAACAGCGTGCCAAAAATCAACGCCAAAAGTTGATACCCCGTCCATTTCGGTGGATGAGGTTCCTTTGAAAAAGACCTGTGGGGTCGCCTTCGGGTGATGCTCGCAGGCAATTACACAGCGAGGACGATGTGGCGCGTCGGTCTTATTCCGACATGACGTGCCCGCTCTAAGTGATGTGTGCACCCGATTACGGGTAAACATTCATGGAGAGTTTGATCCTGGCTCAGGACGAACGCTGGCGGCGTGCTTAACACATGCAAGTCGAACGATGAAGCCCTTCGGGGTGGATTAGTGGCGAACGGGTGAGTAACACGTGGGCAATCTGCCCTTCACTCTGGGACAAGCCCTGGAAACGGGGTCTAATACCGGATACCACTCCTGCCTGCATGGGCGGGGGTTGAAAGCTCCGGCGGTGAAGGATGAGCCCGCGGCCTATCAGCTTGTTGGTGGGGTAATGGCCCACCAAGGCGACGACGGGTAGCCGGCCTGAGAGGGCGACCGGCCACACTGGGACTGAGACACGGCCCAGACTCCTACGGGAGGCAGCAGTGGGGAATATTGCACAATGGGCGAAAGCCTGATGCAGCGACGCCGCGTGAGGGATGACGGCCTTCGGGTTGTAAACCTCTTTCAGCAGGGAAGAAGCGAAAGTGACGGTACCTGCAGAAGAAGCGCCGGCTAACTACGTGCCAGCAGCCGCGGTAATACGTAGGGCGCAAGCGTTGTCCGGAATTATTGGGCGTAAAGAGCTCGTAGGCGGCTTGTCACGTCG
>NZ_JANFAK020000387.1 GCF_024721315.2 Streptomyces sp. Isolate_45 | reverse complement strand
CCCGCCGCCCCCGCCCGGGCGCGGAGGGCGCGGCCCCCGAGACCCCGGAAACCCCGCTGCCCCCGGAGCCGGACGCTCCGCCGCGTCGTACGCGTTCGGTAGCGGACGGCTCGGCAAGCCAGGCCGCGGGGGAAGCCGCGTCGTCCCCGGAGTCGGACGCTCCGCCGCGCCCGCCGCGTCGTACGCGTTCGGTGTCGGACGGCTCGGCGAGCCAGGCCGCGGGGGAAGCCGCGTCGTCCCCGGAGTCGGACGCCCCGCCCCGCCCGCCGCGTCGTACGCGTTCGGTGTCGGACGGCTCGGCGAGCCAGGCTGAGGGGGAAGCCGCGTCGCCCCCGGACCCGGATGCTCCGCCGCGTCGTACGCGTTCGGTGTCGGACGGCTCGGCGAGCCAGGCCGCGGCCGAGGCCGCACCGTCCCCGGGCCCGGAAACCCCTCCCGGCTCCGCGTCCGACGGCTCGGCGGGCCAAGCGCCCGGCGGCGTGTCGGCGCCGGGCGCCGAGGCCCCGGGGCGCCCGGCCCGTCGTACCCGTTCCGCTGCGGACGGGTCGACCGGCCAGGCAGCCCCGCCCGAGGCGGAGTCCGCACGCCGCCCGGTCCCGCGCAGCGCCGACGCGCCCTGGCACAACCCGAAGCCCGCCTTCGAAGACCCCGCGACACCCGCCACCGGCGCCGGGCCCGCCCCGGACGAGCCCGGGCCGAAGGCCGCGCCCCGGCCCG
>NZ_JANFAK020000038.1:57105-62574 GCF_024721315.2 Streptomyces sp. Isolate_45 | reverse complement strand
GGGCCTGCGTCCCGAGCAGATCGACACCACCGAACGGTCCCTGTGGCGTTACCACGCGGCCCTGCCCGTTCCGGCCGTCGCCACCCTCGGGGACCCGCTGTTCAGCGGGTCCCGGCCGCCGCTCTACGTCCCGCACCCGGTCCCGCCGTCCGCCGCCCGACCCGACGTGGAGGCCGCGGCCGTCCCGGACACCGTCCTCGACGGGGCCGCGTACGGGCCGCTCACCGTGCGGGCCGCCTCCGTGCGGGGCGACGCCCACCGCTACCACGCCGAGCCCCGCCAGGACTCGCTGTGCGTGGCCCGGCTCGGCGACCCGGACGGCACGGCCGGGCTGCTCCTGCTGGCCGTCGCGGACGGCGTCGGCTCCGCGGCCCGTTCGCACCTGGGCTCCGCCCTCGTCTGCCGGGAGACGGTCCGCCTGCTCGACGAGTACGCGGAGGAACTGTCCGAGTGCCTGCGCGCGGGCAACGAGAGGTCCCTCAACGGCCTGGTCAACTCCGCCGTCGGCAGGATCGCCGACCGCCTCGTGCGCACCGCCGAGGAGGCGGGGCACCGCCCCGGCGACTACGCGACCACCCTGCGCGTCCTGCTCGTCCCCCTGGACCCGGCCGTACGCGGCCGGCTGCTGCTCACCGTCGGCGACGGCGGTACGGCCCTGCTGCGCGACGGCGTCTGGCAGTTGGACGTGCTCGGTGACGCGCAGCGCCCCGGCACCGGGATCATCGACACCGGCACGTCGGCGCTGCCCTCCACCCGGCACGCCGAGGTCGACCTCGTCACCACCCTCCCCGGTGACCTGCTCGTCCTGTCCACGGACGGCCTGTCGACCATGCTCGCCGGGGACGGGGGGAGCCGCGACTTCCTGGGCCGTGCCTGGGGCGGCTGCGCGCCGCCGCCCGGCCTCGCCGACTTCCTCTGGCAACTCCAGTACCGGGTCAAGTCCTACGACGACGACCGCACCGCCGTCTGCCTGTGGGAGGCGGACGCATGACCGTCGTCGACGGAGCCGACGTACCGCTCTCCTCGCTGCGTCCGCGGCAGAAGGTGGGTGACGGCGGCCAGGGCGAGGTGAGCGCCCTCGAAGGGCAGCCTGGCGTGCTCTACAAGAGCTACCGCGAGCCGCACCGCGTCGCGGGCGACGCCCTGTCCGGCCTGGTCTCCGTACGCCTGGCCCTGGCGCCGGTGGAGCGGGACCGGCTGGACGCCTCGGCGGCGTGGCCGCTCTGCCGGGTCGTCGACGCGGGCCGGGTCACCGGATTCCTCATGAACGAGGCGCCCGCCTCCATGCGCTGGTCCGCCGGCGACGGCACGACCCGGCTGACGGAACTGGCGTACCTGATCCACGGGGCCAAGGCCGCCTGGCGGGGGGTGCTCCAGCCGACGCCCGCGGAGCGGTACGCCCTGGTGGTCGCGTTCGTCGAGCTCGTCGACCGGTTGCACGCGACGGGCCTGGTCCTGGGAGACCTGTCGCAGGCGAACGTGCTGTGGACGGTCCGCCCGGACCCGGCCGTCTACCTGCTGGACTGCGACGGCATCCGGCTGAGCGGCAGCGCCCCGGTACTGGCCCAGGCGGACACCCCGGACTGGAACGACCCGCTCGCCCCGGCGGGGACGGTCACCGTCGACAGCGACCGCTACAAGTCGGCCCTGGCGATCGGCCGGATGCTGGCCCAGCGGGCCTACGTGAGCCCGGGGCCGGACCTGACCCCGCTGCCGGGGGTCCTCGACGACGACCGCAAGCTCGCCGCCGTGCGCGCGCTCTTCGCCCAGGCCGCCGGCGCCCACGGCAGCCGGCCGGGCCTCGGGCAGTGGCGGGCGGCCCTGGCGGGCCGGCAGCAGATCAAGCTGACGGCCGCGAAGCCCCGGCCGAGGCCGGAACTGGACCCGTCGGCGATCGAGGGGCCCCGGACCCGGTCGGTCATCCGGCTCCGCGACTGATCAGCCGCGGCTCCGCCGGTCCTCCGGCGGGGCCGGAGGATCGTGGTCCGGGCGAGAACGATCAGTGCGGCGGCAGTGCGGGAGGCGCCGGACAGGGCCCCAACGGCCTTTCGGGGGGCCGAAAGTCCCCCTGTCCACATGAACTTCGTGAAGTTCTTCACAAGGAATATGAGCCCGTGGGCCCCCAATGTGACCCCCTCGTGGCCGGCATGCGGGTTTCGTGGGGGTGTTCGTGTGAATCGTGGACATCGGGAGAGGTCGCCGGTAGGTATCCACCAACCCGGTGGTCTACTCCGCTCACAGGCCTGGAGGCCAGTTCAGGACGGGTGAACAACGATTCCGGCCACCCCCCGGTTCCCACTCCACCCCATGATCTGGGTCACGTGGGCGGCGCAGTGTAGCAGAGGTGTCCCCACACCTTGTGAAGGGGCTCACGAGCGTCACCCCTGAGGGTGCTGGATACTCATTCTCATGAGCACCACGGAGCGTCCCAGGATCCTCGTTGTAGGAGGTGGGTACGTAGGCCTGTACGCAGCCAAGCGCATCATGAAGAAGATGCGTTACGGCGAGGCGACCGTCACGGTCGTCGACCCGCGCTCGTACATGACCTACCAGCCCTTCCTCCCCGAAGTGGCCGCAGGCAGCATCTCGCCTCGGCACGTCGTCGTCCCGCTGCGACGCGTGCTGCCCAAGGCAGAGGTTCTCACCGGCCGGGTCACGACCATCGACCAGGACCGCAAGGTCGCCGTCGTCACGCCGCTGGTCGGCGAGGCGTACGAGCTGCCTTTCGACTACCTGGTGATCGCGCTCGGCGCCGTTTCCCGCACCTTCCCGATCCCCGGCCTGGCCGAACAGGGCATCGGCATGAAGGGCGTGGAAGAGGGCATCGGCCTGCGCAACCACGTACTCGAACAGCTCGACAAGGCCGAGTCCACGACGGACGAGAACGTCCGCCGCAAGGCCCTCACCTTCGTCTTCGTCGGCGGCGGCTTCGCCGGCGCGGAGACCATCGGTGAGGTCGAGGACATGGCCCGCGACGCCGCGAAGTACTACGCCACGATCAAGCGCGAGGACATGCGCTTCATCCTGGTCGACGCCGCGGACAAGATCCTTCCCGAGGTCGGGCCGAAGCTCGGCACCTGGGGCAAGGAGCACCTGGAGTCGCGCGGCATCGAGATCTACCTCAACACCTCCATGGACTCCTGCGTGGACGGCCACGTGGTGCTGAAGAACGGCCTCGAGGTCGACTCCAACACCATCGTCTGGACCGCGGGCGTCAAGCCGAACCCGGTGCTGGCCCGCTACGGCCTGCCGCTGGGTCCGCGCGGCCACGTCGACGCCGAGCCGACCCTCCAGGTCAAGGGCACGGACTACATCTGGACCGCGGGCGACAACGCCCAGGTTCCGGACGTGGCCTCCCGCAAGGCCGGCGTGGAGAACGCCTGGTGCCCGCCGAACGCCCAGCACGCGCTGCGCCAGGCCAAGGTCCTCGGCGACAACGTGATCTCGGGCATGCGGGGCTTCCCGCAGAAGACGTACGAGCACTCCAACAAGGGTGCGGTGGCGGGCCTCGGCCTCCACAAGGGCGTCGCGATGATCGTCATGGGCAAGATGAAGATCAAGCTCAAGGGCCGGCTCGCCTGGTACATGCACCGTGGCTACCACGGCATGGCCATGCCGACCTGGAACCGCAAGATCCGTGTCTTCGCCGACTGGACCCTCGGCATGTTCCTCAAGCGCGAGGTGGTCTCCCTCGGAGCCCTCGAAACCCCGCGCGAGGAGTTCTACGAGGCCGCCAAGCCGGCTCCGGCCCCCGCGGCCGCCGCCGCCCCGGCCGAGAAGGCCAAGGCCTCCTGACCCGGCGCGGCCCGGCAGGAACCTGAGCACGACCAGTACGTCCCGAAGGGGCCGTCCGCCATCCGTGGTGCGGGCGGCCCCTTCGGCGTACCCGGAGGCACCAGCCGCTGATTGGCGCGGATCGGAAGTGGGTAGGCCGTTCGGTCGGAACTTCTGGAGGTGCCTGCGATGACCGACGCCGCGCCGCGGCTGGCCGCTCTTGCCGAAACACTGCTGGGCGCCCCCCTGCCCGTCCGCATACGGGCCTGGGACGGCACCGAGGCCGGCCCTGAGACGGGCCCCGTCCTCGTCCTGGCCAACCGGCGCGCGCTGCGCCGCATGCTGTGGAAGCCGGGCGAGCTCGGCCTGGCCCGCGCCTGGGTCGCCGGCGACCTGACCGTCGAGGGCGACCTCTTCGAGCTGCTGGACCGGGTGGGCGGCCTGCTGTGGGAGCGGGAACCCGCCCCGGCGCCCGCGTCCACCACCCCGCCCACCGGACTGGCCAAGCTGGCCGCGCTGCGCCCGCTCCTGCCCGCGCGGGCCGGCGGCGCGGTCGACACGGCGGGGCTGCTCCGCGACCCGGACGTACGGGCCGCCGTGCGCGAGCTGGTGACCCTGGCGCGCCCGTGGGCCGCGCCCGCCCCGCCGCCCGAGGAGGCCGCGCGCCGCGGGGGGCCCGCGCACTCCAAGGGTCGCGACCGCCAGGCCATCAGCCACCACTACGACGTGGGCAACGAGTTCTACGAGCACGTGCTCGGGCCCTCGATGGTCTACTCGTGCGCCTACTGGACCCCCGGCGGCACCCTGGAGGACGCCCAGCGGGACAAGCTCGACCTGGTCTGCCGCAAGCTCGGCCTGACCCCCGACACCCGGCTCCTCGACGTGGGCTGCGGCTGGGGCTCCATGGCCCTGCACGCGGCCCGTGAGTACGGCGTCCGGGTCACCGGCATCACGCTCTCCCGGGAGCAGGCCGCGTACGCCCGCAAGCGGATCGCGGAGGAGGGCCTGACCGACCGGGTGGAGATCCGGATCCAGGACTACCGGGACGTCAAGGACGGCCCGTACGACGCCATTTCCTCGATCGGGATGGCCGAACACGTCGGCGCCGACCGCTACCGCGAGTACGCCCGCACCCTGCACTCGCTGCTGGCCCCCGGCGGTCGGTTGCTGAACCACCAGATCGCCAGACCCCCGGAGCCCGACGAAGAGGCGCACCGGATCGACGAGTTCATAGACGCCTACGTCTTTCCCGACGGGGAGCTCTCCCCGCTCGGCACCACGGTCGGCGAGCTGGAGCGGGTCGGCTTCGAGGTGCGCGACGTGGAATCGCTGCGCGAGCACTACGCGCTCACCCTGCGCGCCTGGGTGAAGCGGCTGGAGGACCACTGGGAGGAGGCCGTACGGCTGACCTCGCCCGGTCGGGCCCGCGTCTGGCTGCTGTACATGGCGGCCTCCGCGCTCGGCTTCGAGCACGCCCGCCTCGGTGTGAACCAGGTCCTCGCGGTCCGGCCGCGCCCCGGCGGCGCCGCGGACCTGCCGCTGCGCACGCGGACGTGGGGCTCGGAGTAGGCGCGCCCCCTCGCGGACGACGGGAAGGGGGGCCGGGGGGGCCCCCCCCCCCCCCCCCCGGTAACTATGCAGTCGCCGCGCCCCCCCGGCACAGACTTTTTTAACTCTGCATATTATTAAATACAG
>NZ_JANFAK020000038.1:0-57074 GCF_024721315.2 Streptomyces sp. Isolate_45 | reverse complement strand
TGCCCCGTGGCGAACGCCCCGGGGCCCTTCCGTGTCCCTGGTACCGCCGGCCGGCGGCTACTCCGTTTTGATGGCGGTCAGCATGTTCAGCCGGGCGGCGCTGCGGGCCGGCCACATGGCGGCGAGGACGCCGACCACCGCGGCCAGCAGGAGGAAGATGCCGATCCGGTCGTAGGGCATGACCAGCTCGTAGTTCGGTACCGACTTGGTGAGCGTGGTGCCCACGGCCCAGGCGAGGAAGACACCGATGGCCACGCCGAGGACCGCGCCGAAGAGGGAGATCACCACGGCCTCCAGGCGGATCATGTTCTTGACCCGGCTCCGGTCGAGGCCGATCGCCCGCAGCATGCCGATCTCCTGCGTCCGCTCGAAGACGGACATCGCCAGGGTGTTGACCACGCCCAGCACCGAGATGATCAGCGCCATGCCGAGCAGGCCGTACATGATGTTCAGCGCGGTGTTGACCATGCCGCCCATCTCGTTGCGCATGTCCTGCTGGGTGGCGACGCTCATCGCCGGGTTCTTGCCGAGGGCGTCGACGACGGCCTGGTGGTTCGCCTTGGTCTCGCCGCCGGTGGTGTTGACGTACACCTCGCGGATGTACTGGTCCTCGCTGTGCTGGGCCAGGATCTTGTTGTCGAGGACGTACGGGGACAGCAGGCCCTCAAGGTCCTTGTAGACCGCGCCGACCTTCAGCGTGCCCTTCCGGCCGTCATCGAACTTGACGTCCAGGGTGGAGCCGGCCGTCAGCTTCTGCTCCTTCGCGGTGCTCTCGGCGACCGCGACCTCACCCTTGACGAGGCTGTCCAGCGAACCGCTGGTGACCTCGATGTTCAGCAGCCGGCCGATGGTGGCCGGGTTGACGCCCGAGGCCGACCGGAAGGACTCGCCGACCTTGAAGAAGCCCTCGGCCTGCGCGGAGACGGCCTCGACACCGGGGGTCCCGGCCAGCGTGTCGGCCACGGTCCTGTCCAGGCTGCCGATGCCGCCGGACATGGTGACCTTGTAGTCGGCCTTCAGCTTGTCCGTGCTCATCCGGTCCACGGCCTTGCCCATGGTGACGCCGAGCACCGACATGGTGGTGACGAGGGTCAGCCCGATGGCCAGCGAGGCGGCGGTGACGGCGGTGCGGCGCGGGTTGCGCACCGCGTTCTGCGCGGCCAGCTTGCCGGGGACGCCGAACACCTTCTGCAGCGCGGGGCGGACGGAGGCGATGACCGGCTTGGAGAGCAGCGGCAGCAGCACGATCATGCCGAGGAGCATGAAGAACGCGCCGCCGCCGATGATCATGCGGCCGTCGCTCTTCATGGAGACGCCGAGGAACACGACGCCGATGCCGAGGGCGCTGATGACGCAGCCGAGCACGTTGCGCAGCACCAGCGACTTGGCGCTCGCCGGCAGGTGGGCGCTGCCCATGGCGGCGACGGGGGCGATCCGGCCGGTGCGCCAGGCGGGCAGCAGGGCGGCGACGACGGTGACCACGATGCCGATGACCAGCGCGGCGACGATGGTGCCGGGTGCGATCACGAGCTCGCCGCCCGGGATCTTGGCGCCGATCGAGTCCATCAGGGACCGCATGCCGGCCGCCAGGCCGATGCCGCTGACCAGGCCGATGGCGGCCGAGAGGGCGCCGACGACCAGGGCCTCGGCGAGCACCGAGCGCATCACCTGGCCGCGGTTGGCGCCGACGGCGCGCAGCAGGGCCAGTTCCTTGGTGCGCTGGGTGACCAGCATGGTGAAGGTGTTGTAGATGAGGAAGACGCCGACGAAGAGGGAGATGCCGGCGAAGGCGAGCAGCATGGTGCTCATGCCGCTCATCTGCTTCTTGATGTTCTCGGCCTCCTCGGCGGCGAGCGCGACGCCGGTCTGCGCCTTGGCGTTCTTGGCGAGGAGGGGCTTGACGTCGGCCAGCAGTCGGTCGGCGGAGGTGCCGGCCTTGGCGGCGATGGAGAGCTCGTCGTAGAAGTCGGGCTGGAGGTAGAGCTCCTGGGCGACCTTGGTGTCGAAGAGCACCAGGCTGCCGCCCGCGTTCACGGCGCCGTCCTCGGTGGTGAAGACGCCGGTGAGGGCGAACTCCCGGACCGGGCCGTTGGTGGCGACGCGGACCTTGTCGCCGACCTCGTACCTGCCCTTGGCGGCGGTCTCCTTGTCGAGGGCGATCTGGTCGTCCTTGGTGGGGCCGGTGCCGCCGGTGAAGGTGTAGCGGGGGTCCTTGCCGTCCTTGACGGGGGCGTAGTTGGAGCCCTTGTTGGCCCAGCCCGAACCGATCAGCTTGCCGTCCTCGTCGCCGACGCCGGCGAAGCCGGACACGCGGCCGGAGACGGAGTCGACGCCCTTGACGGCCTTGACCTTGTCGAGGGTCTCCCGGCTGATGCCCGGGTCGCCCTCCTTCTGGCCCTCCTCGTTGCGGCCCTGGCCGTACGAGGTGACGGAGACGGCGACGCCGTCGTAGCTCTTGGCCGACTGGCCCGACAGGGCCTTGCTGAGCGTGTCGGTGAAGATGAGGGTGCCGGAGACGAAGGCGACGCCGAGGGTGACGGCGAGCACCGTCATCAACAGCCTGGCCTTGTGCGCGAGGACGTTGCGCAGGGCGGTACGGAACATGGGGATATCAGTCCTGGTGGGCTGGAAGTCTGGAGGAGGTCTTCGTGGGCTGCGGGGGCCCGGGCCGTGCGGGCTTCGCGGGGCGCGCGGGCTTCGCGGGGCGCCCCCGGGTTCAGCTGGTGCGGCCCTTGGCGTCGAAGGCCTTCATCCGGTCGAGCACGCCGTCGGCGCTGGGGTGCGGCATCTCGTCGACGATCTCGCCGTCGGCGAGGAATATGACGCGGTCGGCGTAGGAGGCGGCGACCGGGTCGTGGGTGACCATGACGACGGTCTGCCCGAGCTCGCGCACCGAGTTCCGCAGGAAGCCGAGGACCTCGGCGCCGGAGCGGGAGTCGAGGTTTCCGGTCGGCTCGTCACCGAAGATGATCTCGGGACGGGAGGCCAGGGCACGGGCCACGGCCACGCGCTGCTGCTGGCCGCCGGAGAGCTGGGTCGGCCGGTGGGAGAGCCGCTCGGAGAGGCCGACCATGGCGATCACGGTGTCCAGCCACTGCTTGTCGGGCTTGCGGCCCGCGATGTCCATGGGCAGCGTGATGTTCTCCAGGGCCGTCAGGGTCGGCAGCAGGTTGAACGCCTGGAAGATGAAGCCGATCTTGTCCCGGCGCAGCTGGGTCAGCTGCTTGTCCTTGAGGGAGCCGAGCTCGGTGTCGCCGATGCGGACCGAGCCGGAGGAGAAGGTGTCCAGTCCGGCGACGCAGTGCATCAGCGTGGACTTGCCCGAGCCGGAGGGGCCCATGATCGCGGTGAACTCGCCCCGCGCGAACTCGACGGAGACGTTGTTCAGGGCGACCACCCGGGTCTCGCCCTGGCCGTACACCTTGGACAACTGCGTCGCACGGGCGGCCGCGGCCCGGAGGGTGTGCGGGGCGTAGTTCATGGCGGTCAAGGGGTGACTCCTGTCGGGCGGACTGCGGAACGGCGGGACGGTTCCATCCTCACGGCGACCACCCGGGTTCCGGATCAGCCGAGGTGCCCGTTCGCAGGCCCACTGGAGTCTGACCGGGCGTCGGTCGGACTCCTCCTTTGGTATGACACCCCGTCCTGGGTGTGCGCATGTCACCCAGGCCGGCCGGGGGCGGCCCGGGGTGGCGGAAGGGGTGGCGGGAGGCGGCGAAATCACGTCAATCCCACCCGGACGAAGGGCGTCCCCCGGAACGGTGCCGACCGTGACTTATCAGCCCTGACGCTCCCTCAATCACCAATAAAATCAGACAACATCGGATAGACGGCCGTCTGGGGCGGAGGGTGTTCCGGATAGGCTCGCGTCAGCGTTCAAGGCTTTTAACGGGGGCCCGCGGCGCCTTGCCCGGATGGTGGAATGCAGACACGGCGAGCTTAAACCTCGCTGGCCCTCGGGCCGTGCCGGTTCAAGTCCGGCTCCGGGCACTCAAGCAGCCGTTCCGCTTATCCTCTGCGCCCGACCGCGCCTTCTCCTAAGATCCTCCTCCAGCGGTAGGGTGCTTTTTTTGCGAGCGCATTACTCTTGAAGACAAGGCTGCGCACGGTGGCCATGGAGGAGTGAGATGAGGAGCAGTAACCCGGTCTTCTCGCGACGGGGGTTCAGCCGCGACAACGGCGGCTACGCGGGCTTCGAGGCGCAGCACGCGCAGGCCGGGACCGCGACCAACCCGTACGCGACGAACCCCTACGCCACCGACCCCACCACGGGGATGCCGGCGGCGCCGGTCAACAGCAACGCGATGACCATCGACGACGTCGTGAGCCGTACGGCCATGACGCTCGGCACCCTGGTGGTCACGGCGGCGATGGCCTGGATCTTCCTCCCGGTCGACGCCGCCAACCTGAACGTGTCGTACGGCATCGCCATCGGCGCGATGCTCGTGGCGTTCGTCTTCGCGATGATCCAGTCGTTCAAGGCCAAGGCCTCGCCGGGTCTCATCCTGGCGTACGCCGCCTTCGAGGGCGTCTTCCTCGGAGTCATCAGCTCGGCCACCAGCACGTACTTCGGTGCCGGTGTGGTCATCCAGGCCGTCATGGGCACGATGTGCGTCTTCGCGGGCGTGCTCTTCGCCTACAAGATGCGCTGGATCCGCGTCACCCGCCGGTTCACCGGCTTCGTGATGGCCGCGGCCGTGGGCTTCATGCTGCTGATGCTGACCAACCTGCTCGTCACGCTCATCGTGGGCGGTGACGGCCTGGGCCTGCGCAGCGGTCCCCTGGGCATCCTGTTCGGCGTCATCGGCATCATCCTCGGTGCCTGCTTCCTCGCCCTCGACTTCAAGCAGGTCGAGGACGGCGTCGCCTACGGCGCCCCGCGCGAGGAGGCCTGGCTGGCCGCCTTCGGGCTCACCACCACCCTCGTGTGGATCTACATCGAGATGCTCCGCATCTTCCAGATCCTCTCGGGCAACGACTAGCCGGAACGCCTCACGGCACCCCGGCACCCCAGTACCGCGAAGGCCCCGCGAGCACACCGCTCGCGGGGCCTTCCCGCGCTTCAGGACGGACGGGGAGTCGGGGATCGGGCTTCGGGGGGACGGGAGGCCGTGACGGCGGCCTCAGCCGAACCGGCGGGCGGCTCTGCGCAGGTCGTGCTCGTGGATGATCGCCTTGGCCTGGCCGTGCGACAGTTCGTGCGCGCCGCGCAGCCAGCTGACCTTCTCCTCGAACCGGAGGAGGGACGGGCCCTCGTCGACGGCACGCAGCCAGTCGGAGATCTCACGACCGGTGCTCTGCGGGATTCTGTCGATCATGTTGCGGTGGGTCTGCTCGGAGAACTCTACGGACATGGGCGCCTCCGGAGGTGTTGCCGTGCTGTTCTCTTCACGCCACCGTGCCGGAGAGTTCGCCCGTTGGCAATGGCGCCGCAGCGGCGCGTAAGGTCGGCCGGGTGCTCGATACCTCACCCCTGACCGTGGCCGTGGAACGATTCGCCGACCGCCTGAGGGCGGCGCCGCAGAGCCGTCTCCAGCGCGGCGCGGCGGCCGAGGCGCTGGCCCTGGCCCGCGAGCTGGCCGTACGGGCACAGCGGCTGGAGGAGCCCGACCGGCAGGCCCCGCGGGGGGCGGCTCCGGCGCCCGAACGCGAGGTGCCGGACGCGGGGATCTTCGTCGTGGGGGACCAGCTGTCGGTGACCGGCCTGGACCTCGCGGAGGCCCTGCGCACCTGCCCGGACACCGGAACGGCCCCGTCCGTACTGCTGGACGAGGCCGTGGCGCTGGTGGGGCTGGCGGAAGTCAGAGCGATGCGATGACGCGGTCCGCCAGGATGTAGACGTTGCTGTCCGGGTCCTCGGAGTCACCGCAGGAGAAGGTCAGCGCGTACGCGCCGGAGATGCCGGAGCCGCCCAGCAGGACCGGAGCGGTGCCCGCCCGCAGGGCCTCGGAGAGGCGCTCGGCCGTCTCCCGGTGCCCCGGGGTCATGCAGAGCGTGGTGCCGTCCGTGAAGACGTAAACGTCCAGGGTGCCCAGCGGGCCGGGCCGGACGTCCGCGAGGGCCGTACGGGCCTCCGCGAGCTCCTCCAGGCGGCTCACCGTGCGCTCGTGGTCCGCGCCGTGGTGCGACTGGACCGGTACGAAGTCGGGGTGAGAGGGGTGGCGCCGGCGGGCGGCGGCCAGTTCGGCCGAATCCTCCGGGTACTCGTCGGCGAATTCCTCGCCGAGCACCGGCTCCAGCCCGACCAGGTCCGCCTGCCGGGGCAGGAAGACGGGGCTGTCCTCGCCGAGCCCGGGCAGACCGCCGAGCAGCGAGGGCGCGTCGGCGGCGTCACGGGCCTCCTGCGCGGCCCAGAAGGCCCGCGCCTCGGCCAGCTCGCGCTCGCGCTCCTCGGCGAGGGCCTCGGCCACGGCGGCTCGTATCTCGGCGGCGGGGGACTCCACGGCGCTGCGGGCGTGCGGGACGGCTGCGGTGCGCGGACGGGCCGGCAGGGCCAGCTCACCGCGCAGGGCGGTGACCTGCTTGCGCAGCCCGTGTACGGCGTGCAGCGCAGCAGCGCCCACGGCCGTGGCAGCGGCCGTGGTCAGCAGCAGGGCAAGAGACATGGCGCTCACTGACTAACTCCCGATTGATTCGATCCCCCGACTTCCTACATCAGCTTGTCCTCTGCTGGGAATGGCGTGCAGTGCATTACGTCATGAATTGGACAGGTCTTTCGTCCTCGGGGCACCGGGGGGAGGGTGCCTGAGCTGGGCAAATACCGATCCCCCAGGACAAAGGTCACATCCTGGGGGAGATTCGGTCACAGGTCGGCCG
Organism: Streptomyces sp. Isolate_45; assembly: GCF_024721315.2. GTDB lineage: Bacteria > Actinomycetota > Actinomycetes > Streptomycetales > Streptomycetaceae > Streptomyces. The sequence goes on along the minus strand of NZ_JANFAK020000038.1, from coordinate 50,258 downwards.
CGACGGGGTTAGATCCGGCGTCAGTAGAGCGCACTCATCTGGAGTATCCCTTGCGGCATCAGGGGTTCCGCCTTGATCGCCACCAGCGGGCGACCAATCGTGACGAAACCCCTACCCTCCGCTGTGGCTCGGCTCAGCCGCTCGTTTCTTCGGTCGCGTTCCGCTTCGCCGTCGCTGCGGGCGGGTGCCGTCCCTCGTTCCTCGGGGCGGCCCCCACCCTCCGCTGTGGCTCAGCTCAGCCGCTCGATGACCATGGCCATGCCCTGGCCGCCGCCCACGCACATCGTCTCCAGGCCGAACTGCTTGTCGTGGAACTGGAGGCTGTTGATCAGGGTTCCGGTGATGCGCGCGCCGGTCATCCCGAACGGGTGACCGACGGCGATGGCCCCGCCGTTGACGTTCAGCTTGTCCAGCGGGATCCCCAGGTCCCGGTAGGACGGGATGACCTGGGCCGCGAAGGCCTCGTTGATCTCGAACAGGTCGATGTCGTCGACGGTCAGGCCGGCCCGCTTCAGGGCCTGCTTGGACGCCTCGACCGGGCCCAGGCCCATGATCTCGGGGGAGAGGCCGGTGACGCCGGTGGAGACGATCCGGGCCAGCGGGGTCAGACCCAGGTCCCGGGCCTTCGTGTCGCTCATGATGACCAGCGCGGCGGCGCCGTCGTTCAGCGGGCAACAGTTGGCCGCGGTGATCCGGCCGTCGGGGCGGAAGACCGGCTTCAGGCCCTGCACGCCCTCCAGGGTGACGCCGGCGCGCGGGCCGTCGTCCAGGGAGACGACCGTGCCGTCGGGCGTGGTGACCGGGGTGATCTCGCGGGCCCAGAAGCCGTTCTTGATGGCTTCCTCGGCCAGGTTCTGGGAGCGGACGCCGAACTCGTCCATGTCCTGACGGGTCACGCCCTTCAGGCGGGCCAGGTTCTCGGCGGTCTGGCCCATCGAGATGTACGCGTCCGGCACCAGGCCGCCCTCGCGCGGGTCCTGCCAGGAGGCGCCCGTGCTCTGCGCGACCTCGGCCGTACGGGCCTCCGCGTCGGCGAAGAACGGGTTGTGGGTGCCCGGCATGCCGTCCGAGGAGCCGTTCGCGAACCGGGAGACGGTCTCGACGCCCGCGGAGATGAAGACGTCGCCCTCGCCCGCCTTGATCGCGTGCAGGGCCATCCGGGAGGTCTGCAGGGACGAGGAGCAGTAGCGGGTGACGGTGAGGCCCGGCAGGTGGTCCATGCCCATCTGCACGGCCACGATGCGGCCAAGGTTGTGGCCCTGCTCGCCGCCCGGGAGGCCGCAGCCCAGCATCAGGTCGTCGATCTCGCGCGGGTCCAGCCCGGGGACCTTGGCGAGCGCGGCCTGGATGATCTGCGCGGTCAGGTCGTCCGGGCGGACGTCCTTGAGCGACCCCTTGCCGGCGCGCCCGATGGGGGAACGGGCGGTGGAAACGATGACGGCTTCGGGCATCGGGACTCCAAGGGGTGCGTCGTTGCGGGACCGCATGCGAAGTTACCGCCCCGTACGGTCGAGGTCACGGGCCTCGGCGTGTGATGCGGGTCGCTCCGCGGGGCGTCGCGGCCGCGAAGCCCGTCCGGACTACCGGGACTCCGGGACCGGGGCCGCGGGAGTCGTGGGTGCGTCGGCCGGTGTCGGGGCGAGTTCCTCGCCCGCGACCCGCCGCCGGCGCCGGTGCTTGAGCAGGGCCCACGGGCCCCGCGCGCCCGTGACCTCGGTGCCGGCCTCCCCCGCCGCCGCGGACGCCGCCTTGGCGACGGGCAGCATGTCCTCGTCCCGCGAGACGTCCAGCCGGTCGGACTCCGGCCACAGGCCCAGCGCCGCGCACATCGTGGGCAGCATGGCCATGGCGGCCGTCGCGTACCCCTCCGCCGACGGGTGGTAGGAGTCGGGGCCGAACATCTCCCGGGGGTTCGCCGCGAACTCGGGTCCCAGCAGGTCGCCCATCGAGATGGTGCGGGCCCCCAGGGCCAGCACGCCGATCGTCTGGGCCGCCGCCAGCTGCCGCGAGACCCGTCGGGCCATCCAGCGCAGCGGCTGGTAGACCGGCTCGATGGTGCCCAGGTCCGGGCAGGTGCCCACGACGACCTCGGCCCCGGCCAGCCGTAGCCGCCGGACCGCCGAGGTCAGCAGCCGGACGGACTGGGTCGGCGGCATCCGCCGCGTCACGTCGTTCGCGCCGATCATGATCACGCACACGTCCGGCGGTGGCGCGTCCCCGTCGAGGAGGAGCCCCACCTGACGGTCGAGGTCGTCGGACATGGCCCCGGACAGCGCGACGTTGCGCAGCTCCACCGGCCGTTCGGCCACCGCGGCCAGCCCCGACGCCAGCAGCGCGCCCGGTGTCTGGCGGGCCCGGCGCACCCCGAGCCCGGCCGCCGTGGAGTCGCCCAGCATGCCGAGGCGCAGGGGCCCCGGGCTCAGCTCGGGGCCGCCGAACTCGCTCCCGTACAGGCCGTCGGCCCGCGGCGGGTCCGGCAGGCCCGTGCCCACGGTTCGTTTCGCGAACTGGACCTCGGCCAGCACCAGACCCACCGCGGCGACCCCGACGAGCCCCAGCCCGCCGCCGCCGTACGCCGCTCCCGCCGCGATCCGGCGGGCCGTCCTCGCCCTGGACACCCTTCAAGCCACCTCGATCCGCGCTCTGGTCCCGATGACCTACCTGCCCCGTAGTGCGGGTCGGCCAATCCCTTTCCGCATAGTCTGGCCGGACCTCCCGGAGAACCCGTGGAGTCCCCTCCTTGGAGAACATGGTGCAATTCCACGACTCGATGATCAGCCTCGTCGGCAACACCCCGCTGGTGAAGCTCAACCGTGTGACCGAAGGCCTGCAGGCCACCGTCCTTGCGAAGGTCGAGTACTTCAACCCGGGCGGGTCCGTGAAGGACCGGATCGCCGTCCGGATGATCGAGGCCGCCGAGCAGAGCGGTGCCCTCAAGCCCGGTGGCACCATCGTGGAGCCCACCAGCGGCAACACCGGTGTAGGACTCGCCATCGTGGCCCAGCAGAAGGGCTACAAGTGCATCTTCGTCTGCCCTGACAAGGTGTCCACGGACAAGATCAACGTAATGCGCGCGTACGGCGCCGAGGTCGTGGTCTGCCCGACCGCCGTCGACCCCGAGCACCCGGACTCGTACTACAACGTGTCCGACCGCCTCGCGCGCGAGCCCGGCGCCTGGAAGCCCGACCAGTACAGCAACCCGAACAACCCCCGTTCGCACTACGAGACCACCGGTCCCGAGCTGTGGGAGCAGACGGACGGGAAGATCACCCACTTCGTCACGGGCGTCGGCACCGGCGGCACCATCTCCGGCACCGGCAACTACCTCAAGGAGGTGTCCGGCGGCAAGGTCAAGGTCATCGGCGCCGACCCCGAGGGTTCGGTCTACTCCGGCGGCAGCGGCCGTCCGTACCTCGTCGAGGGCGTCGGCGAGGACTTCTGGCCCACCGCCTACGACCCCAACGTGACGGACGAGATCATCGCGGTGTCCGACAAGGACTCCTTCCAGATGACCCGCCGCCTCGCCAAGGAGGAGGGCCTCCTCGTCGGCGGCTCCTGCGGCATGGCCGTGGTCGCCGCGCTGCGCGCCGCCGAGGGCCTCGGCCCCGACGACGTCGTCGTGGTCCTGCTGCCCGACAGCGGCCGCGGCTACCTCAGCAAGATCTTCAGCGACGAGTGGATGGCCGGGCACGGCTTCCTGGAGGAAGCGGGCCCGTCGGCGCGCATCGGTGACGTCCTCGCGGACAAGGAGGGCGGTATCCCCTCCCTCGTGCACATGCACCCCGAGGAGACCGTCGGCCAGGCCATCGAGGTGCTGCGCGAGTACGGCGTCTCCCAGATGCCGATCGTCAAGCCGGGCGCCGGCCACCCCGACGTGATGGCCGCCGAGGTCATCGGCTCCGTCGTCGAGAAGGAGCTCCTCGCGGCGCTCTTCGCGCAGCGCGCCTCCCTCGGCGACCCGCTGGAGAAGCACATGAGCGCGCCGCTGCCGCAGGTCGGCTCCGGCGAGCCCGTCTCCGAGCTGATGGCGGTGCTCGGCGAGGCCGACGCGGCGATCGTGCTGGTCGAGGGCAAGCCCACCGGCGTCGTCAGCCGCCAGGACCTGCTCGCGTTCCTGGCCAAGGGCGCCAAGTAGTCGCCGCGTCCCCCGGCCGGAGCGTTTTCGGCCGGGGGACGTTCGGTCCGCGCCGGGGGCGGGGCCGTTCGCGCCGGGCGCCGTACTGTTTCCGGCCGGTCGTGCAAACGGTACGGGCCCGTCACGTCACGGCAGCACCGGCTTAACACGCGTTCGGCACAGTGGTGGTCGTCGGCAGGGAGGACCGGGTGACCGGAAATCCCGACCGGCACCCAGAACGGCGTCGGCGCGCCTCCGGAGCGGCTCCCGGACCGCGCGGACGCCCAAGGACGCGGACGGCCCTGACCCGGCCCGTGTCCCACGCGGGGACCGCCGTCGTCCCGCCCCCCGGGAAACCGGGGGTGCGGCGGTTCCCGCGCAAGCTTCCCTCCGGATCGCCGGTGCGGCCCGGAGCCGTCGGGGCGGCCCGCCGGTCAGCCGGCGGGGCCGCTCACTCGGCGGGGCCCTTCCCGCGGCTCCCGAGGCCCTTCCTGGACGCGTGGATGAAGTTCACGCCGAGGATCCCCGCCCAGGCGACGAGCAGCCCGCTCAGGTGGGCCTGCGTCGCGGCGATGGCCGACAGGGGGATGGCCAGCACGAGGGTGATCACGGCGAAGCCGAAGCGTTCCCCGAAGTTCCCGACGGCCGTCACGGCCGGGTCGGGGGAGCCGCCGCGGGCCGCGCTCAGGCGTTCCTCCGCGAGTCGGCGTCGCACCTGGGTGTCGACCTTCTCCACGAACGATTCCACGAGCGCCGCCTCGTACTCCGGCCCGAGCTCCCGCCGGGCGTCGAGGGTGGCGCCGAGTTCCTTCTTCAGGTCTTCGGCCTGGGGGGAATGGGCTGTCATACCCCCACGGTAGGAACCGGAGCGCGTTCCGGCACTGGGGCTATCCCCCGTATCGGAGGGTCCGGATCGCGGGCGCGGCTTGCCGAGCTGCATAACCACATGCAGAGTGCACCGTGACTGAATATCTCACCGGTGACGGGACGGAACGGAGGGGACGGCGATGAGCGACGGCCCGGCCGCACGGCTGCAGAAGCTGTTCGAGGGGCACCGGCTGACGCCGACCCAGCGGCGGATCGCCCACTGCATGGTGCGCGGGGCGGCCGACGTGCCGTTCCTGTCCAGTGTGGAACTCGCCGAGCTGGCCGGGGTGAGCCAGCCGTCCGTGACCCGGTTCGCGGTGGCCCTCGGGTTCGACGGCTACCCGGCCCTGCGCCGCCACCTGCGCGAGGTGGCGCCCGCCGCCGGGCAGGAGCCGGCGCCGCGGGAGGACTCGTACAACGAGTACCAGCAGGCCGTCCGGGGCGAGATCGAGAACCTGACGCGGCTCGCCGAGATGCTGGCCGACCCCGCGCCCGTCGAGGAGGCCGGCCGGCTGCTCGCCGAGTCGGCGCCGCTGCCGGTGCTGGGGCTGCGGGCGGCGTCCTCGCAGGCCCGCGGCTTCGCGTACTTCGCGGCCAAGGTGCACCCCGACGTGCGGCTCCTCGACGAGGCCGGTTCGATGCTCGCCGACCGCATCGACGCGGCCGCCACGGCCGGGGCCACGGCCCTGCTGTGCTTCGCGCTGCCCCGCCACCCGCGTGAGGTCGTCGAGGCGCTGGACCACGCGCGGGCCGCCGGGCTGACCGTCGTGACCGTCGCCGATTCGGCGTTCGCGCCCGTCGCCCGGCACTCGGACCTGCTGATCCCGGCGCCCGTCGGCACCGGACTCGCCTTCGACACGGCCTGCGCGCCGATGCTGCTCGGCCGGGTGCTGCTGGAGGCAATGGCCGACGCCCTGCCCGACGCCCAGGCCCGCCTGGAGGCCTTCGACACCCGGGCCGCCGCCCGCGGGCTCTTCGTCGAGTAGCCCGTACCGGCGCGCGGCCCCGTACCGTCGAGTGGCCCCGTACCGGCGCGCGGCCCCCTACAGCAGGGCGTCCCGCAGGCCGCCGCCCGCCTCCGCGACGATGTCCGCGAGGGACTGCGCGGCGCGGAGCGGGGTGAAGCGCACCGCCCCCGCCGCCGTGATCGTGAACCCGTGCACCGGCGGCCGGGGCAGGCTGTTGTAGCCGTAGTGGGCCGTGAAGAAGTACGCGCCGGTGTCCGGTACGGCGATCAGGTCGCCCGGCGCCAACTCCGGCAGCTCCCGGGCGGTGGCCAGCAGGTCGCCCGCGAAGCAGGCGGGGCCCGCGACGTCCTGGGCGACGAGGGGCCCCGCCTTCGGGGCGCCCTTGGCGTCGTGGGCGAGGATCCGCAGCGGCCAGACCTCCGGCGCGTACACGGTCCGGGTCGCCAGTTGGACGCCGGCGTGGGTCAGCGCGACGGGCCGGCCCCCGGTCGTCTTCGTGTACTCGACGCGGGCCAGCACGAGCCCGTGCTTCGCGAGCAGGGACCGGCCGAACTCCGTCACCAGCCCGTACGAGCCGTCGAACAGGGCGGGCACGGCCCCGCGCAGGGCCGCGACGTACTGCCCGTAGGTCGGGGTCGGCTCGTCCGAGGCGAAGTTGACCGGCAGGCCGCCGCCGATGTCGAGGGTGTCGACCTGCCGGCGCCCGGCCGCCCCGTTGATCTCCTCGGCGAGCGCGTGCAGCTCCCGCACGCCTTGGGCGATCCGTTCCAGTGGCACCCCCTGTGAACCCGAGTGGACGTGCAGCCGCGTCAGCCACGGCCGGTCCAGGAAGGCCCGTACCAGCCATGCGCGCGCGCCCGGGTCGCGCAGCGGCACCCCGAACTTGGAGGTGGCGGTCGCCGTGGACAGGGCGTCGATGCGGCCCGCCCCGGTCTGCGGGTTGATCCGGACGCCGACCGCGGACCCCGTCGGGGCCGCCGGTACGAGGGCGTCGAGCCGCTCCAGCTCCTGGCGGTTGTCGGCGTTCACCGCGACCCCGAGGGCCAGCGCCTCCCGCAGCTCGGCCACCGTCTTGGCGGGGGAGTCCAGGACGATCCGGTCCGCCGGCAGCCCCGCCGCCCGGGCCAGGGCCAGCTCGCCCGGACCGGCCACCTCGCAGCCGATCCCCTCGGCGGCGAGCAGCCGCAGGACCGGGACGAGCGGGGTCGCCTTGGCCGCGAAGGTGTGCAGGACGGGCGTGCCGGGCGCCACGGCGGCGGCGAACGCGCCGGTCAGCGCGGCGGCGGAGGCGCGGATCCCGTCGGCGTCGAGCAGGCACACCAGCGGCTCCGCGCCCTCGCCCCCGCCGATCAGGCCCTCCTCGACGGCGGCCCGTACGGCCAGGTCGCGGCGGGCGGCGGGGTCGTGCGCGGGGAGCGGCGTGCGGGTCGGGGGATGCGTCTCGGCGGCCATGTCCGCCATCCCACCACCGGGCGGCTCCGCCCGCAGCTGTTGACTGGATCTATTCATGACGCGAGGATGTGAATGGATTGACCAACATCGGAGGAGGCACCCGCCATGTCAGGACCCCGCCCCGTACGGGCAGCGCGAGGCACCGAGCTCAGCACCCTGGGATGGCAGCAGGAGGCCGCCCTGCGGATGCTGCAGAACAACCTCGACGCCGAGGTCGCCGAGCACCCGGACAAGCTGGTGGTCTACGGCGGCACCGGCAAGGCCGCCCGTGACTGGCGCTCGTACGACGCCATGGTCCGCACCCTGCGCACCCTCAAGCAGGACGAGACGATGCTCGTCCAGTCCGGCCGCCCGGTCGGCGTCATGCAGACGCACGAATGGGCGCCGCGCGTCCTGCTCGCCAACTCCAACCTGGTCGGCGACTGGGCCAACTGGGAGGAGTTCCGCCGCCTGGAGCACCTCGGCCTGACCATGTACGGCCAGATGACCGCCGGATCGTGGATCTACATCGGCACCCAGGGCATCCTCCAGGGCACCTACGAGACCTTCGCCGCCGTCGCGGCGAAGAAGTTCGGCGGCACCCTCGCCGGCACCATCACCCTGACCGCCGGCCTCGGCGGCATGGGCGGCGCCCAGCCGCTCGCCGTCACGATGAACGACGGCGTCGCGATCTGCGTCGACGTCGACCCCCGCGCCATCGACCGCCGCATCGAGCACCGCTACCTCGACGTCAAGGCCGACAACCCGCGCCACGCCCTCCAGCTGGCCGTCGAGGCCCGCGACGCCCGCAAGCCGCTGTCCATCGGCCTCCTCGGCAACGCCGCCGAGCTGCTTCCCCAGCTGCTCGCCGAGGGCGCGCCGATCGACATCGTCACCGACCAGACGAGCGCCCACGACCCGCTCGCCTACCTGCCCGTCGGCGTCGCCTTCGACGACATGGCCGACCTGGCCGCCAAGGACCCGGCGGGCTTCACCACCCGCGCCCGTGAGTCCATGGCCAAGCACGTCGAGGCGATGGTCGGCTTCATGGACGCGGGCGCCGAGGTCTTCGACTACGGCAACTCCATCCGCGGCGAGGCCCAGCTGGCCGGCTACGACCGCGCGTTCGCCTTCCCCGGCTTCGTCCCCGCCTACATCCGCCCGCTGTTCTGCGAGGGCAAGGGCCCCTTCCGCTGGGCCGCGCTGTCCGGCGAGGCCTCGGACATCCACAAGACCGACAAGGCGATGCTGGAGCTGTTCCCGGAGAACGAGTCCCTGCACCGCTGGATCAAGATGGCGGGCGAGCGGGTCCACTTCCAGGGCCTGCCCGCGCGCATCTGCTGGCTCGGCTACGGCGAGCGCGACAAGGCCGGCGAGCGCTTCAACGAGATGGTCGCCGACGGCACCCTCGCCGCGCCCCTGGCCATCGGCCGCGACCACCTCGACTGCGGCTCGGTCGCCTCCCCGTACCGCGAGACCGAGGCCATGCTCGACGGCTCCGACGCCATCGCCGACTGGCCGCTGCTCAACGCCATGGTCAACGTCGCCTCCGGCGCCTCCTGGGTCTCCATCCACCACGGCGGCGGCGTCGGCATGGGCCGCTCGATCCACGCCGGCCAGGTCACCGTCGCCGACGGCACCCCGCTCGCCGGCGAGAAGATCCGCCGCGTCCTGACCAACGACCCCGGCATGGGCGTCATCCGACACGTCGACGCGGGCTACGACATCGCCGAGACCGTCGCCGACGAGCGCGACGTCCGCGTCCCGATGCGGGAGGGCGATTCCGCGTGAGCCACGGTTCCTTCCCCGGCCCCCGGGGCGAGACCCCGGGGGCCGGGGGGGCCGGTTTCCACACCATGTGGGCCGACCTCGCCCCCATCGGCCGCCACCCGGACTCCGGCGGCTACCGCCGCTACGCCTGGACCGGCGCCGACGCCGACTGCCGCACCTGGTTCCAGGAGCAGGCCCAGGCGCGCGGCCTGACGTACGAGACCGACCGCAACGGCAACCAGTGGGCCTGGCTCGGCGACCCCCTCGCGGGCGACGCCGTCGTCACCGGCTCCCACCTGGACTCCGTCCCCGACGGCGGGGCCTTCGACGGCCCGCTCGGCGTGGTGTCCTCCTTCGCCGCCCTCGACGAGCTCCGCGCCCGCGGCGCACGCCCCACCCGGCCGCTGGCCATCACCAACTTCGGTGACGAGGAGGGCGCCCGCTTCGGCCTCGCCTGCGTCGGCTCCCGGCTCGCCGCCGGACAGCTGACCAAGGAGAAGGCGTACGAACTCCGCGACGCGGACGGCATCAGCCTGCCCCAGGCCATGGAACAGGCCGGCTACGACCCGGGGACGATCGGCGCCGACCCCGAACGCCTCGCCCGGATCGGCGCCTTCGTCGAACTCCACGTCGAACAGGGCCGCGCCCTCGACCTCTCCGGCGACCGCGTCGGCATCGCCTCCGCGATCTGGCCGCACGGCCGCTGGCGGTACGACTTCCACGGCGAGGCCAACCACGCGGGCACCACCCGCCTGGTCGACCGCCGCGACCCCATGCTCACCTACGCGGCGACCGTCCTGGCCGCCCGCCAGGAGGCGACCCTCGCGGGCGCCGTCGCCACCTTCGGGAAGATCTCCGTCGAACCCAACGGGGTCAACGCCATCCCCTCCCTCGTCCGGGGCTGGCTCGACTCCCGGGCCGCCGACCAGACCACCCTCGACACGGTCGTCAACGCCATCGAGAAGGCCGCCCGCGAACGCGCCGACCAGGACGGCATCGACCTCGCCGTCGTCCGCGAGTCCTTCACCCCGGTCGTCGAGTTCGAGCACGCCCTGCGCGACGAGATGAACCGGATCCTCGGCGGAGCGGTCCCCGTCCTCGGCACCGGCGCGGGACACGACGCCGGAATCCTCTCCGCGACCGTCCCGACCGCGATGCTGTTCGTACGCAACCCCACCGGCGTCTCGCACTCCCCGAAGGAGTTCGCCGCCGAGGACGACTGCGAGGCCGGGGTCCTCGCCCTCGCCGACGTACTGGAAGGACTGGCGTGCAGGTGACCGCGCCCACGACGTACTGGCTGGAACACGCCTGGCTCGGCACCCACGTCGAGCCCGGCGTCATCCTGACGACCGGTCCGGACGGCCGGATCACCGACCTGCGCACCGGCGTCGACAGCCCGCCCCCCGGGGCGGAGGTACTGCGCGGGCTGACGATCCCGGGCCTGGCCAACGCGCACTCCCACGCCTTCCACCGGGCCCTGCGCTCCACCGTCCAAGTCGGCTCCGGCACCTTCTGGACCTGGCGCGACTTCATGTACAAGGTCGCCCAGAACCTCACCCCGGACACCTACTACGCGCTCGCCCGCGCCGCGTACGCGGAGATGGCGCTGGCCGGCATCACCAACGTCGGCGAGTTCCACTACGTCCACCACGCCCCCGGCGGCACCCCCTACGCCGACCCCAACGCCATGGGCGAGGCCCTCATCGAGGCGGCCGCCGCGGCGGGCATCCGCATCACCCTCCTGGACACGGCCTACCTGTCGGCCGGCTTCGGCGAGGCACCCGAGGCACACCAGCTGCGCTTCTCCGACGGCACCGCCGACGCCTGGGCCGAACGCGCCTCCGCCCTCAAGGGCGGCGGCCACGCCCGCATCGGCGCCGCGATCCACTCGGTGCGCGCCGTCCCCGCCGACCAACTGGCCACCGTCGCCCGCTGGGCCGAGGAACGGCGGGCACCCCTGCACGTCCACCTCTCCGAGCAGACCGCGGAGAACGACGCCTGCCGGGCCGCCCACGGCCGCACCCCGACCCAGCTCCTCGCGGACCACGGCGTCCTGGGGCCGCGCACCACCGGCGTCCACAACACGCACCTCACCGACGCAGACATCGCCCTGCTCGGCGGCACCGGCACCGGCACCTGCATGTGCCCCACCACCGAACGGGACCTCGCCGACGGCATCGGCCCGGCCGCCCGCCTCCAGCACGCGGGCAGCCCGCTGTCGCTCGGCAGCGACAGCCACGCCGTGATCGACCTGCTGGAGGAGGCCCGCGCGATGGAGCTGAACGAGCGCCTGCGCAGCCGTACCCGCGGCCACTGGACGGCCAACGCCCTGCTGACCGCTGCCACCGCCGACGGCCACGCCGCCCTCGGCCTGCCCGACGCCGGCCGCCTGGAGGCCGGCGCGCTCGCGGACTTCACCACGATCGCCCTGGACTCCGTCCGGACGGCCGGAGCGGTGCCGCGCCTGGGCGCCGAGACGGCGGTGTTCGCGGCGACGGCGTCGGACGTCCGGCACACCGTGGTCGCGGGCCGCCACATCGTCCGCGACGGCGCCCACACCCTCGTCCCGGACGTCCCGTCCGCCCTGTCCGAGTCCATCGCGGCCCTCCGCGCCTGACTCGCCTTCCCGGCCCCGACTCCTGTCCAGCCACGCCCGCGCCCCCTTCCCGGCACCACGGGGCTCCGCCCGGGCTCCGCGCCATCCAGCCCAGCCGGCGCTTGAGGCGCGGGTCCGGGGCGGAGCCCGGGAAACGGCGAAAGGGCGGGGTGGGGAAAGGCACTCCCCGAGAGGAACCATGACCACCACCGTCATCACCAACATCGGCAGCCTCGTCACCAACGACCCCTCCGTGGGCGACGGCTCCCCCCTCGGCCTGATCGAGAACGCGGCCGTCGTCATCGACGGCGACCGCGTCGCCTGGGTCGGCCCCGCCACCGACGCCCCGGCCGCGGACACCGCGTTCGACGCGACGGGCCGCGCCGTCATCCCCGGCTTCGTGGACTCCCACTCGCACCTCGTCTTCGCCGGCGACCGCACCGCCGAGTTCAACGCCCGCATGTCCGGCCGCCCGTACTCCGCCGGTGGCATCCGCACCACCGTCGCCGCGACCCGCGCCGCCACCGACGCCGCGCTGGAGGTCAACCTGCTGCGCCACCTCCACGAGGCGCGCCGCCAGGGCACCACCACCTTCGAGACCAAGTCCGGCTACGGCCTGACCGTCGCCGACGAGGCCCGCGCCCTGCGCATCGCCGCCGCGCACACCGAGGAGGTCACCTACCTCGGCGCGCACATCGTCTCCCCCGACTACGCCGACGACCCGGCGGCCTACGTCGACCTCGTCACCGGCGAGATGCTGGAGGCCTGCGCCCCGTACGCCCGCTGGGTGGACGTCTTCTGCGAGAAGGGCGCCTTCGACGGCGACCAGGCCCGCGCCATCCTCACCGCGGGCGCCGCCGCCGGGCTGATCCCGCGCATCCACGCCAACCAGCTCTCCCACGGACCCGGGGTCCAGCTCGCCGTGGAACTCGAAGCGGCCTCCGCCGACCACTGCACCCACCTCACCGACGCGGACGTCGACGCCCTCGCCCAGGCGGCCGCGACCACGGTGGCCACGCTGCTGCCCGGCGCCGAGTTCTCCACCCGCGCGCAGTGGCCCGACGCCCGGCGGCTGCTGGACGCGGGTGCCACCGTCGCCCTGTCCACGGACTGCAACCCCGGCTCCTCCTACACCAGCTCCATGCCGTTCTGCATCGCCCTCGCCGTACGGGACATGGGCATGACCCCCGACGAGGCCCTGTGGTCGGCCACCGCCGGCGGCGCCCGCGCCCTGCGCCGGGGCGACATCGGCACGCTCACCCCCGGCGCCCGCGCCGACCTGGCCCTCCTCGACGCCCCCAGCCACGTCCACCTCGCCTACCGCCCGGGCGTCCCGCTCGTCTCCGCGGTGTGGCAGCGCGGGGTCCGCGCGGCCTGAGGCGCGCGCCGACGCCCCGCTCGCGACGGCCCGGACGGGGCTTCGGACGGCCCCCGACCGGGCCGTCACCGCCCGCCGGCCGGGCCGTCCCGCCCCCCGACCGGGCCGCGACGGCGCTCCGACCAGGCCGTCACGGCACCCCGAACGGCCGGAAACAGTACGGCCGAAAGGGCCCCGATCCGGGCCGTCCCGTGTCTTCCCTCCGTAAGGCCCCGGGCGTACCTTGAGCCACCAATCTGATGTGTCGTCAGTAACTTGTGGCCGAGGGGAAGACGAAGGTGTCCGACCGGAAACGTTCCACCGCGCTCGCGCTGGCCTCCGCGGCGGCCGCATCGGCGGTCCTGCTCGCCGCCCCCGCGGCCCACGCCGACGTGATCGACGTCGAGTACAACTGCCAGACCCCGATCGGGGACAAGTCGGCGGTCTCGCCCATCGACATCAAGGCCGTCAAGGAGGGCGACGGCTACAAGCTGACGATGTCCTTCCAGAAGGGCGTCTCCTCCAGCCCCATCGAGCTGGGCAAGGGCGCCATGAGCCCCAGCGCGGCCATCCTGGCCGACGGGGCGGAGAAGGTCTCGGTGCCCGTCTCCGGCGCGCCCAACTCCGAGGCCGTGCCCGCCAACACCCCGATCAAGATCACCGACCTCTCGGGCACCTACACCCCGAAGAAGAGCGGCAAGGTCACCTTCACCGCCGGGGTCCTCACCATCAAGGCCATGGGGACCACCACCACCTGCACCCCCGGCAACAGCCCCAAGCCGTCCCTCGAACTGGAGGTCACGGCGGCAGGCGGCGCCAAGGACCCCGCCCCGCAGCCCGGCAACGGGCAGAGCTCCGCCCCGAGCACCCTCCCGCAGACCGGCCCCGCCGAGTCCGCCATCGCGCTCGGCACCCTCGGCGCCACCGTCGTGCTCTCGGGCGCCGCCGGCGTGCTCTGGCTGACCCGACGCGGCCGGCAGGCCCAGCGGACCCGGCCCTGAACGGAGCAGCCCCGGCCATGCCCGTGCTCCCCGTCCCCCCACGGACCGGCACCCTCCGGCGGCTCGACGCCGTCGGGCGGTCCGGCGTCCTCGCGCGGCTCGGCGCCGTGCGACGGCCCGGCATCCTCGCGCGGATCGGCGCCGCGCTCCTCGCCGCCGCCGCGCTCCTGTGCGGCGCCCCGGCCGCCGCCGACGAGCCCGGTTGGACCGTCGAACCGGCGTCCGGCCGGGCCGGCGCCGCCCGCCCCTACTTCTACCTCGCGGGCGCCCCCGGAGCCGTGCTGGAGGACCGCCTCGCGCTGGCCAACACCTCCGACCGGGAGCGCACCGTCACCCTGCGCGGGGCCGACGCCGACAACACGGCGGACGGCGCCCTCGCCGTGCGCCCGGCCCGGGAGTCGACCGACGCCGGGTCCTGGATCAGCTTCGGCGGCTCCGCCACGGTGCGGATCCCGCCCCGCACCCGCGCGGTGGTCCCGTTCACCGTCACCGTGCCGCCCGGCTCGTCCCCCGGCGACCACCCGGCCGCCGTCATCGCCACCGGGGACGGCCGCGAGGCGGGCGTACGGGTCCATCTGCGGGTCGGCGGCCCGACGGTGGCGGCCCTCACCGTCGAGGACGTCGCCGTGCGCGGCGAGGGCGCGACCACCGTCGTCGCGTACACCCTGGTCAACCGGGGCAACGTCGCCCTCGCCCCCGAGCTCGCGATCCGCGCCGACGGCGGCTTCGGCGAGGTCCCCGGCCGCGCCGCGCGCGCCCTGCCGGTGGAGCTGCTGCCCGGCCGGCGGGTCGAGCTGACCGAACCGTGGCCCGGCGCACCGGTCCTCGACCGGGTCTCCCTCACCGTCACGGTCACCGCGCCCGGCGCCGTCCCGGCCACCGCCACCGCCACCGCCTGGTTCGTGCCGTGGGACATCGCCGCCCTCACCGGCGGCGGCCTGCTCCTGCTCGGCGCCACGGCGGCGGCCGCGCTGTTCCTCGTACGCCGCACCCGCGGCGGCCCGGCCGATCCGCCGCCCCCGGAACCCGCCGCCGCAGCACCGGGCCGGTCACCGCACCACGAGCTGACGGGAGCATCCAGGTGAGCCGCACCGCGGGCGCGAAGGCCCGACCCCTCCTCGCGGCGGTCCTGGCGGCCCTCGCCCTGGCCCTGCTCCCCGCGGCGGCGCCCGCCGTCGCCGACGAGGGCAAGGCCGCGGCGGCGCTCTCCCTCCAGGAGGCGGCCAAGGGCACCGAGATCACCGTCACCGGCACCGGCTGGCGGGCCAGGACCATGGTCATGCTGCTGGTCTGCGGCCAGAACATGATCGGCGGCACCAACAGCTGCGCCAACGCCGACGGGGCCGCCGTCGCGGTCGCCGCCGACGGGGGCTTCACCGCCCGGCTCCAGGTCGTCGCACCGCCCAAGCCCTGCCCCTGCGTGGTCAACGTGGCCTCCGTCAACGGGGACCGGTCCACCGTCGCGCTCCCGCTGAGGATCACCGACCACGAGAGCGCCCCCCTGCCCGCCGAGTCCGGGACGGCCCGGCTCGCGATCCTCACCGGAGTCCGGCTCCAGGGCGAGGACGGGGTGCTGACCTGGTTCGGCGCCCCGCCCGGCCGGCGGTTCACCGTCACCGTCGGGAACCTGGGCTCGGCCCCCGTCAAGGACCCCGTGTTCCAACTCGGAACCTCCCGCGGGGTGTTCGCCCCGACCTGGGAGGAAGCCCGGTGGAAGGGCACCATCGCGCCCGGTGGCAAGGCCGAGATCGGCCTCGACGTGGCCCTGCCCGCCGGGGCCCACGGCGACCACACCGTCTCCCTCAAGTACGGGGACACGGTGCTCGCCACCCAGCCGTGGGGCGTGGACCGCCCGTACGGGGTGCTGCTGTTCTGGGGCCTGCTCCTGGTGGTG
This sequence comes from Streptomyces sp. Isolate_45, assembly GCF_024721315.2. Classification (GTDB taxonomy): domain Bacteria; phylum Actinomycetota; class Actinomycetes; order Streptomycetales; family Streptomycetaceae; genus Streptomyces. The sequence continues at coordinate 34,260 of NZ_JANFAK020000038.1, read as the reverse complement.
GTCCCGACCGCGCTGTTCCGGGTCGGCATGGCCGTCGTCGACCGGCTCCGACCGCCCGCCACGACGCCCGGCGGCGGCCGCCACCGCGGCGCGAAGGCCCTCGACGCGGCCACCGCGGTGACCGCCCGGCTGCCGAGGATCCCCGCCGCGCGGGGCTCCGCGCCGGCCGCCCCCCAGACCCCCACGGCGGTCCTGCCGTGGTTCACCCCCGAGGAGCAGGTGCCGGCGCGGGACGCGCCGGCGGAGCAACCGCAGACATCCGCACCGTCCGATCAAAGTCCGACAACGAAGGGACATTCGTGAACACCCAACGGAGGGCGAGCGCGGCCCTGGTCGCGCTGCTGCTCGGCGGCGCGGGCATCGCCATGGCGGCTTCCCCCGCCCAGGCCGCCGATGCCACCTACAAGGTCAAGTGCGTACCGCCCGCGGGCGGCGGCGACCCGGTGGAGGGCGAGAGCACCGTCAAGATCACGGCCCCGGCCACGGCCAAGGTGGGCGACGAGGTCGACGTGTCGTGGGAGACCGTCAAACCCGCCTCCAACAACACCGACCTCATGGTGATCCCGAAGGACTCAGTCGTGCCCACCGGCTGGTTCACGGTGGGCGGCGCGGGGGGCGAGCTGAAGGTCGTCGGGGAGAAGAAGAACCCGGAGATCCCGAAGAAGGCCCCCATGGTCATGTCGACGATGAAGGGCAAGCTGAAGCTGACCAAGGCGGGCAAGGTCACGCTGACACCGGGCCGGTACGAGGTCGCCGTCTCCTTCCCCTTCGGCACCTTCGTCACCAAGTGCGCCCCGGTGGGCACCGTCTCGGGGGGCGCCACCATCGACGTCTCCGAGGGCTCCACGGGCGGCGCGACGACCGGCGGCGCGACGACCGGTTCCACGACGGGCGGCGCGACCACGGGCGCGACCACCGGCGGCGCGACCACCGGCTCCACCACCGGCGGCGCGACCACCGGCGGCGCGACGACCGGCTCCACCACCGGCGGCGGGGGAGGACAGACCGACTTCCCGGGCAAGGCCGTCGAGGTCGCCTTCGACTGCGGTCCGGTCGTCCCCGGCGGCATCAAGACGCCGGTGACGATCAACGCCAAGAAGAGCGGCGGCGACTACCAGCTCACCGTCAAGACCGCCAAGGGGGCGATGGCCGCTCCCATGGCGCTGCCGGCCGGCGCGCTCAAGCCGTCGATGAACGTCAAGCTGGGCGGCGCCGACTCCGGCACGGTCAAGGTCACCGGCCCGGCCAACGCCGACCCCATCCCCGACAAGGCCCCGGTCAGCCTCAGCGACATGACCGGCACCTACAAGCCCGGGAAGTCGGGCAAGGTGACGCTGAGCCCCGACCAGCTGACGATCGACGTCACGATGGCCCCGGGATCCACCCCGATCAACGTGCCCTGCAAGGCGACCAGCAGCGGCGTCTCGCTGGAGCTGGACACCGCCGCCCAGCCGGGCGGCAGCGGCTCCACCACGGCCGGCACCACCGGAGCCACCACCGGCGGTTCGTCCGCCGCCTCGGGCGGGCTCGCCGAGACCGGCGCGGAGGACGAGGGCGGCATCAAGGCCCTCGCCCTGGTCGCCGGCACGGTGATCCTCCTCGGCGGCGCCGTGTTCGCCTTCACCCCGTGGCGCCGCCTGCGCGGCACGAGGTAGCCCCCCCCGGCACAGCGCAACGGCCCGGCACACCTTCCGGTGTGCCGGGCCGTTGGTCCTACGGGGCGGGGACGCCTCAGTTCACGTCGCCCATCAGCGCGTTGACCTTCTTGCGGTACATGTAGATCGCGACACCGGCGAGCACGGCGGCGGCCGCCTGGAAGAGGATCACCCCGACGCCGTTCAGCTTCACATCGGCCAGGCTGAGCAGACCGGTGATGCAGTCACCGGCGGTGACGGCCAGGAACCAGACGCCCATCATCTGGGACGCGTACTTCTGCGGCGCCATCTTCGTCGTGACCGACAGGCCGACGGGGGAAAGGAACAGCTCGGCGATCGTGTGCATCAGGAAGATCAGCACCAGCCACCACATGGTGACCTTGGTGTCGTTACCGGCGACCTGGCTCAGCGGCACGGCGAAGACGAAGAACGAGGCTCCGACGATGACCAGGGCCACCGAGAACTTCACGATGGTGCTGGGCTCACGCTTCCGGCGGGCCAGGGCCACCCACGCGGCGGCGAAGATCGGGGCCAGGGCCACCACGAAGAGCGGGTTCAGCGACTGGAAGAGGACGGTCGGAACCTCCCAGCCGAACAGGCTGCGCTCGGAGCTCTTGTCACCGAAGAGCGAGAGGGTCGAACCGCCCTGGTCGTAGATCATCCAGAAGACGGCGGCGGCCACGAAGAACCAGATGTAGGCACTCATCCGGGTCTGCTCACCGGCGGACAGGTCCTTGTCCCGCTTGATGCGCACGAGGACCGCGACCGGGATGATCAGGCCGGCGATCGTTATCGGGTACAGCGCCCACTTGATGGTGAACATGTCCGCCGAGACCACGGCGGCATAGAAGACGGCGACGACGGCCAGGACCGCGAGGGCCTTGACGCTCACGGCCTTGCGCTCGGCCGGGGTCAGCGGGTTCGGGACGATGCTGCTCTTCGGGCTCAAGGTGCTGCCGGCAAGCAGGAAGATGACCAGGCCGACGCCCATGCCGACAGCGGCGAGGAAGAAGCCGAGGTGCCAGTTGATGGTCTCGCCGATGGTGCCGATGGCGATCGGCGCCGCGAAGGCACCCACGTTGATGCCGATGTAGAAGATCGTGAAGCCACTGTCACGGCGCGAGTCGTCCGCGTCCTTGTACAGGTGGCCGACCATCGTGGAGATGTTGGCCTTCAGCAGACCGGAACCGACCGCGACCAGCAACAGGCCGACGAAGAACGCCAGCTGCCCGGGCACGGCGAGCGCCACGTGGCCCGCCATGATCACGAAGCTGGCGATGGCGACCGTCTTGCGGGCGCCCCAGACCCGGTCGCCGAACCAGCCGCCCGGCATGGCCATGAGGTAGACCATGGCCACGTACACGGAGTAGATCGCCGTGGCCGTCGCAGCTGTGAAGCCGAGCCCGCCGCCCTGGCTCCCGGTCGCGGCGTCCACACCGCCGGAGACCAAGTACAGAACGAGAAGCGCACGCATGCCGTAGTAGGAGAAGCGCTCCCACATCTCGGTCATGAACAGCGTGGCCAGGCCGATCGGGTGGCCGAAGAGGGTCTTCTCGTGAGCTGGGCTCGGAGAAGCCGTCGTCAGGCTGGAAGCCATGGTCGATCCTTGCTTGCTCGGGACGCTCGGCTTCGTGAGCCGAACTGCGCCCGGTGGGGGGTGGCCGGCACCGGCGACGGATGTCCCACCCCACGCCCGGGGGTCTCGCCCTCCGGGATGCCGGAGTCGAGGGGTCAGCCGTAACCGGGATCCACGCCCGGCGCGCACCTTCGCGCGCAGGGCCCGGCCCACAGGTCATTCACTGTCATCTGGGTCGGAGCAATCCGACCAGAGCAGAATTTGAGGTCCTTGGCTCGCTTTTCGGCACAAGGATCCCCGGAGTAGTGCATGAGGCGTCTCGCCACCATACGACACGACACTGCGGCATATGGAAGGACTTGAGATATGGATCACAGGTTCCGAGGGAACCGATCGACCATATTCGAAGGTGCCGGGCCGTACGCAAGCACAGATAGCGAGGGGCCCGCAGGAGGGCCTCTCCTTTGACCCGCCGCGGACTAACATCACCCACATGACGCGTGTACTGCTCGCCGAGGACGACGCATCCATCTCGGAACCCCTGGCCCGCGCCCTGCGCCGGGAGGGGTACGAGGTCGAGGTCCGGGAGGACGGCCCCACCGCCCTGGACGCCGGACTCCAGGGCGGTATCGACCTCGTCGTCCTGGACCTGGGTCTGCCCGGAATGGACGGCCTGGAGGTCGCCCGCCGGCTGCGCGCCGAAGGCCACGGCTTCCCGATCCTGGTCCTGACCGCCCGGGCCGACGAGGTCGACACGGTCGTCGGCCTCGACGCCGGCGCCGACGACTACGTGACCAAGCCCTTCCGGCTCGCCGAACTGCTCGCCCGCGTCCGGGCCCTGCTGCGGCGCGGCGCCGCCGAGACCGTCCAGCCCCCCGCCACCCACGGCGTGCGGATCGACGTCGAGTCGCACCGCGCCTGGATGGGGGAGGAGGAGCTCCAGCTCACCGCCAAGGAGTTCGACCTCCTGCGCGTCCTCGTCCGTGACGCCGGCCGGGTCGTCACCCGCGACCAGCTGATGCGCGAGGTCTGGGACACCACCTGGTGGTCCTCCACCAAGACCCTCGACATGCACATCTCCTGGCTCCGCAAGAAGCTCGGCGACGACGCGGCCAACCCCCGCTACATCGCCACCGTCCGAGGCGTCGGCTTCCGCTTCGAGAAGAGCTGAGGCCGCCCTCCGGGCGACGACGGGAGTTCGACGCCGGGCCCTGGGGCATCCTCTAAGGCATGCGCCGCCGCCTGATCAACTCCACGCTCGCCGTGGTGCTCGTCGTGATCGCCGTGTTCGGGGTCTCCCTGGTCATCGTGGAGACCCGGACCATCACCAGCAGTGCCCAGGACCGCATCGGGTCCGAGGCCCTGCGGCTGCTGGGCATCGTCGAGGCGGACGCCCTGGAACGCAAACCCGTCGACGCCGCCGCGCTCGCCGAGCAGCTGGACCTCGGCACGTACGCCCGCATCACCGTCCCCGGACAGCAGGTCGTCGAGGTCGGCCACCGCATCGAGGGCAGCGTCATCCGGGGCACCGCGCGCGGTGAGCAGGGCGAGACCGTCCTGGTGGAGGAGACCCGCTCCACGGTCACCAGGGAGGTCGGACGGACCCTGGCCGTGGTCGGCGCGGTGGCCCTGCTGGCCGTCGTGGCGGCCGTCCTGCTCGCCGTACGCCAGGCCAACCGACTGGCCTCCCCGCTCACCGACCTCGCCGAGACCGCCGAGCGCCTGGGATCGGGCGACCCGCGCCCCCGCCACAAGCGGTACGGAGTCCCCGAGCTGGACCGGGTCGCGGACGTGCTGGACGCCAGCGCCGAGCGGATCGGACGGATGCTCACGGCCGAACGGCGCCTCGCCGCCGACGCCTCCCACCAGCTGCGCACCCCGCTGACGGCCCTGTCGATGCGGCTGGAGGAGATCACGGTCACCGACGACCTGGAGACCGTACGGGAGGAGGCGACGATCGCCCTCACCCAGGTGGAGCGACTCACGGACGTCGTCCAGCGGCTGCTCACGAACTCGCGGGACCCGCGGACCGGCTCCGCGGTCCCCTTCGACCTGGACGAGGTCGTCAAACAGCAGGTGGAGGAGTGGCGGCCGGCCTACCGCAGCGCCGGACGGGCCATCGTGCGCTCCGGGAGGACGGGCATGCGCGCCGTGGGCACGCCCGGGGCGGTCTCCCAGGTCCTGGCGACCCTCGTCGAGAACGCGCTGATGCACGGGGGCGGCACGGTCGCGCTGCGCACCAGGGTCACGGGCAACCAGACCGTACTGGAGGTCACCGACGAGGGCCCCGGCGTTCCGCCGGACCTCGGCAACCGGATCTTCGAGCGGGCCATCAGCGGCCGCAACTCCACGGGCATCGGCCTGGCCGTCGCCCGGGACCTCGCCGAAGCGGACGGCGGCCGGCTGGAACTGCTCCAGACCCAGCCGCCGGTGTTCGCCCTCTTCCTCAGCACCACCGCTCCGGAAGGGACGGAACCGTCGCGGACGGTGCGGTGAGGGTTCGGGCGGTCGTACTAGTTGGTGGCCGCCGGCTCCGGGGCGAGCGCGGTCACCGGCGCCTCGTGGCCGTCACGCTGCTCCACGACCAGCGAGGGCACGGCCGGCGTGGGCAGGGCCTTGAAGACCCAGGTCCGGTAGGACCAGAAGCGGAAGACGGTCGCCACGCCCATGCCGAGGAACTTGAAGACGTTGTTCTGCAGCGAGCTGTCCCAGCCGAACCCGTACGTCGCCGCGTACAGCACACCGCTCTCGATGACCATGCCGATGCCGCTGAACAGCACGAACAGGAACATCTCGCGTCGACGGCCGCCGAGGTCGCGGTCACGGTAGGTGAAGTACCGGAAGCCGATGTAGTTGGTGATGATCGCCACCACGATGGCTATGACGTTCGCCCGCACGGTCTGGAGGTCGGTCGTGCTCCGGAGCAGGTTGAACACACCGAAATTGACCAGGACACCCAAGCCGCCGACCGCGCCGAACTTGATGATCTCCCGGGCGAGGCCGCGGAAGCGCTCGGTCAGCGGTGCTGCTTTCGGCGTGCTCATGTGATGGTTCAGTCCCTGTCCGTCGTCGTCGCCCCTCGCTGAGGCGTCACTCGATTTCGTCAACCCGTTCATGGTAAGTGTCGCCCGCGGGCTCCGTCCGTGCGTTGGCACCCCTTGCGACGCACGGCACACGGGCCCTCCGGCGGAACCGACGGGTCCGCCGGACGGGTCGTGCCGACGCGGGTCCGGATGGCGGAATACCGACGGATACCCTGGAGTGGTGACGTTCCCGGTAGTCGGCATGGTCGGCGGCGGACAGCTCGCCCGCATGACCCACGAGGCGGGTATCCCCCTCGGCATCAAATTCAAGATCCTCAGTGACACCCCACAGGACTCGGCGGCCCAGGTCGTGAGCGACGTCGTCATCGGCGACTATCGCGACCTGGAGACGCTCCGCGCCTTCGCGCGCGGCTGCGACGTGATCACCTTCGACCACGAGCACGTGCCCATCGCACACCTGCGGGCCCTGGAAGCGGACGGCATCCCCGTCCGACCGGGGCCCGACGCGTTGGTGCACGCCGCGGACAAGGGGGTGATGCGCGCCCGCCTCGACGAGATCGGCGCGCCCAGCCCCCGCCACCGGATCGTGAGCGATCCGGCGGACGCGGTGGCCTTCGCGGACGAGGTGGGCGGCTTCCCCGTCATCCTCAAGACGGTGCGCGGCGGGTACGACGGCAAGGGGGTGTGGTTCGTCCGCACCCCCGAGGACGCGGAGGCCCCCTTCAAGGCGGGCGTCCCGGTCCTCGCGGAGGAGAAGGTCGAGTACGTCCGCGAGCTCGCGGCGAACATCGTCCGCTCCCCGCACGGCCAGGCCGTCGCCTATCCCGTCGTGGAGTCCGTCCAGGTCGACGGCGTCTGCGACACGGTGATCGCCCCCGCCCCGAACCTCTCGGAGGAGCTGGCGGGCGAGGCCCAGGCGCTCGCCCTGCGCATCGCCAAGGAACTCGACGTGACCGGCCACCTGGCCGTGGAACTGTTCGAGACCGCCGACGGCCGCATCCTCGTCAACGAACTGGCCATGCGCCCGCACAACAGCGGGCACTGGACCCAGGACGGCGCGGTCACCTCGCAGTTCGCCAACCACGTCCGGGCCGTCCTGGACCTCCCCTTGGGCGACCCGCGCCCGCGGGCCCGCTGGACGGTCATGGCCAACGTGCTGGGCGGGGACTACCCCGACATGTACGCGGCGTACCTGCACTGCATGGCCCACGACCCGCAGCTGAAGATCCACATGTACGGCAAGGACGTGAAACACGGCCGCAAGGTCGGCCACGTCAACACCTACGGCGACGACCTGGACGATGTGCTGGAGCGCGCACGTCACGCAGCCGGCTACCTCAGAGGAACGATCACGGAATGAGCAACCCCACCGCCGGCCCCGTCATCGGCATCGTCATGGGCTCGGACTCCGACTGGCCGGTCATGGAGGCCGCCGCCAAGGCACTGGACGAGTTCGAGATCCGGTACGAGGTCGACGTCGTCTCCGCCCACCGGATGCCGCGCGAGATGGTCGCGTACGGCGAGCAGGCCGCCGACCGCGGCCTGAAGGCGATCATCGCCGGCGCGGGCGGCGCAGCCCACCTGCCCGGCATGCTGGCCTCGGTCACCCCGCTCCCGGTCATCGGCGTCCCCGTCCCGCTGAAGTACCTCGACGGCATGGACTCCCTGCTGTCGATCGTCCAGATGCCCGCCGGGGTTCCCGTCGCGACGGTCTCCGTCGCCGGCGCGCGCAACGCCGGGCTGCTCGCCGTCCGCATGCTCGCGGCCCACGACCCCGAGCTGCTGGCGCGGATGCGCGACTTCCAGCAGGAGCTGAACGACCAGGCCACCGAAAAGGGCAAGCGGCTCCGTACGAAGGTCGCCGGCGCGGACTCCTTCGGATTCGGCAAGTGAGCGCGGCGGACCTGCTCGGGCAGGCCCGGGAGCTGCTCGCCGCGCACCCGGTGGTCGACGGGCACAACGACCTGCCGTGGGCGCTGCGCGAGCAGGTCCGCTACGACCTCGACCGGCGGGACATCGCCGCCGACCAGAGCGGCCGGCTGCACACCGACATCCCCCGGCTGCGGGCCGGCGGCGTCGGCGCGCAGTTCTGGTCGGTCTACGTCCGCTCCGACTACGCCGGTGACCAGGCGGTCAGCGCCACGCTGGAACAGATCGACGCGGTCGGCCAGCTGATCGCGCGCTACCCGGGGACCCTACGGCTCGCGCTGACGGCGGACGACATGGAGGCGGCCCGCGCCGAGGGCCGGATCGCCTCGCTGATGGGGGCCGAGGGCGGCCACTCCATCAACAACTCCCTCGCCACCCTGCGGGCCCTGCACCGGCTCGGCGTGCGGTACATGACGCTCACGCACAACGACACCATCGACTGGGCGGACTCGGCGACCGACGAGCCCCGGCACGGCGGCCTGAGCGACTTCGGCCGCGAGGTCGTCCGCGAGATGAACCGGGTCGGCATGCTGGTGGACCTCTCGCACGTCGCCGCGACGACGATGCGCGACGCCCTCGCGGTGTCGGTCGCGCCGGTGATCTTCTCGCACTCCTCGGCGCGGGCCGTCTGCGACCACCCGCGCAACGTGCCGGACGACGTCCTCGAACTGCTGCCGGCCAACGGCGGCGTCGCGATGGCCACCTTCGTACCGAAGTTCGTCCTCCAGGCGGCCGTCGACTGGACCCTGGCCGCCGACGAGAACCTGCGCGCGCACGGTTTCCACCACCTCGACACCACGTCGGAGGCGATGGCCCTGCACCGGGCCTTCGAGGAGACGCACCCGCGTCCCATCGCCACGCCGGCCACGGTCGCCGACCACCTGGACCACATGCGCGAGGTGGCCGGTGTCGACCACATCGGCATCGGCGGCGACTACGACGGCACGGCCTTCACCCCGGCCGGCCTGGACGACGTCTCGGGCTACCCGAACCTGATCGCGGAACTCCTCTCCCGCGGCTGGTCCACCCCCGACCTGGCGAAGCTGACCTGGTCGAACGCGGTACGCGTGCTGCGGGACGCGCAGGACGTGGCCCGCGAGCTCTCGGCGACCCGGGGCCCGTCGAACGCCCACCTCTGACCGGGCCGCCCCGGCGCCGATCGGCGTCGGGGCGCCGGGCACCGGGAACCCCGTGCCCCGGCCGGCCGGCCGGCCGGCCGGACGAGCCCGGGGGCGGGGTGGGAAGACGACGGGGAACACCCGAACGCCACATCCGCCGGGCGGCTCACACACCCCACGTGTCACGGTGGCACCAGCCTCCCCCTGCTGCCGCCGAGACCGGAGCCAAAGCCATGGCCGACCTGCAGGAAGAACCCCACACCGTGGGCATCGGTACCCAGGAACCACCCGCCCCCGCCCCCGCCCCGGCGAGGCCCGCCGGAGCCCTGGACCGCGCAGCCGCGCTGCTCGCCGTCCATCCCGTCGCGGACGGGTGCAACACCCTCGTGTGGACCCTGCGCCAGAGCCCGTACCACGACATCGAGACCCCCGACACGGGCGTCGACACCGACATCCCCCGGCTCCGCTCCGGCGGCGTCGGCGCGCAGTTCTGGTCGCTGCTGGTACCCCCGGACCCGGCGGGCGCGGACACCGACCCCGACCAGGTCGTGTCCGACACCCTCGAACAGATCGACGCGGCGCTGGCCCTGATGCGCCGCTACCCCGACGGCCTCTGCCTCGCGCTCGGCGCCGACGACATGGCCGACGCCCGCAACCGGGGCCGGATCGCCTCGTTCCTCGGCCCCGTCCCCGGCCGCACGCTGACGGACTCGCTGGGCGCGCTGCGCGCCTTCCACGCCCTGGGCGTACGCATCGTCGCGCCCGCCGGAGCCCCCTGGGCGGCGGACGAGCTGACGGCCTTCGGCCACGAGGTGGTCCGCGAGACGAACCGGCTGGCCATCCTGCTGGACCTGACGGGCTGCGCGCCGAACGTGGCCTGCCGGATCACGGCGGCCTCGAAGGCCCCGGTGGTCGTGTCGAACACCGGCGCCGCCGCCCTCAACCCGCATCCGGACAACGTCACGGACGAGGTGCTGCTCGCCCTGCGGGCGGCGAACGGGCTGGCGATGGTCACCTTCGACACGGAGCGCACGGGCGACTCCCTGCACGCGGTCGCGGACCACGTGGAACACGTACGGGCGCTGGCCGGCCCGGAAGGCGTCGGCCTCGGTGCCGCCTTCGGCGCGGAACGGGGACGTCCCCGCCCCGCCGGCCTGACGGATCCCTCCGGCTACCCGAGGCTGATCGCGGAACTCCTGGACCGCGGCTGGTCCGAGACCGACCTGGCCCTGCTGACCTGGGGCAACGCCCAGCGGGTGCTGCGCGGCGTGGAGTTCACCGCCCGAGCGGCACAGCACCGCAGAACCGCCTAGTGCTCCGACCCGGGGAACCCATCCGGTCCCGGCACTAAACGACGGCCGCCCGGAGCGCGGGCTCGGGGGCGACGGTCGCCCTCCACAGCCGCAGGCCGGACCACACGGTCGCGTACAGCAGGGTGCCGTTGCGGGCGCACAGCAGGAGCGTGCCGAGCGCGGTGTTCCCCAGGATGTCCGGGCCGTACCAGACCGGGAAGATCAGCGAGGTGAGCGCGGTGGCGACCGCGAGCAGCCACGCGATCGGGCGCTGGGTGGTGTGGCGCGAACTCAGGCAGACGGCCGCGAGGCCGAGCAGCCAGATCATGTACTGCGGGCTGATGACGCGGCTGGTGACCGTGAACATCATGAGGGCGCACAGCGCGGCGTCGCACGGGGTCGCGTGCGACCACCGGTTGGCCCTGACGCGCCACAGCAGCAGCAGGAGGAAGCCGATCAGGGTCAGCGCGAGTGAGGCCCGCGCGATGTCCGGCACGTACGGGCCGACGTACTCGTAGGCCCCGTACTGGAAGCGGATCCAGCCGGGCCAGACGTCGGCGAGGCGGGCGGCCATCAGCACGGAACCGCCGAGGGACTCGATCTGGACGCCGCGGTCGCCCTGGTGGCCCAGGAAGCTGAGGGAGTCGCGGAACAGCGCGGCGAAGACGGCCAGCAGCGCGACGCACGACAGGGCGGCCGCGGTGACGGCATCGCGGGTGGACCTGCCGCGCGGGGTGCCGAGCAGGGTCAGCAGGGGCCACACCTTGACCATGCCGCCGATTCCGGCGATGACGCCGCCGAGCCGCGGCCGGTGGCGCAGGCAGAGCAGCGAGCCGACGGCGAGCAGGGTGACCTGGACGTCGTAACGGGCGAACGGGGTCGCCATCAGCAGCGGCAGCGAGACCAGCCACAGGACCGCGCCGGCCATGCTGCCGTCGTCGCGGCGGGCGGCCCGTACCAGGCCGAGGAGGATCAGGCCGTCGCACAGCACGGTCAGGGCGACGAAGGCCTCGAAGTAGGTGAGGAACGGCAGCAGGTCCGGCGAGAGGAAGACCGCAGCCGCCGCCGGGGGGTACTGCCACATGATGTCGTTCTGCGGCACCGTCCACGTGACGAGGATGTCGTACCAGTCGTGGTAGGTCTCGGTGACCTCGACCCGGACGATGTTCGAGGCGAAGAAGTCGTTGACGAGCATCCAGAGCATCGCCGCCCGGGCGGCCGCCCAGAGTGCCGCGATGCCCAGAAGGGCGCCGCGTCCGCGTATGGCCGCTTCGAAGGACCACTTCCGATCACGGATGCCGGGGGCCGGCGGCGCGTACGCGGTCGCCTGGGTCGGGGGACTGCTGGTCGTGGTCATCGGCCCGAACTCTACTCAGTCGATTTGTTCGCATATTTCACTGAACGCCCGCAAGTTGGGCGGTGAGCCACGCGGTGCTCGTCCTCCACCGCCCGGCCGGGGTCACGCGTGCGGCCGACCCATGGCGCGGTACGTCCATCCCGCCGCGCGCCAGCGCAGCGGGTCGAGGGCGTTGCGGCCGTCCAGCAGGAGCCGATCGGTGACGACCTCGCCGAGCGCGGCGGGGTCGAGGTCGCGGAACTCGCGCCACTCGGTGAGGTGCAGGACGACCTCGGCGCCGCGGGCCGCGGCGAGCGCGGAGTCGGCGTACGCCAGGGTCGGGAAGACGCGGCGGGCGTTGTCCATCCCCTTGGGGTCGTAGACGGTGACCTGGCCGCCCTGGAGGTGGATCTGACCGGCGACGTTCAGGGCGGGGGAGTCGCGGACGTCGTCCGAGTCGGGCTTGAAGGTGGCGCCGAGGACGGCGACCCGCTTGCCGAGGAAGGAGCCGCCGACGGCCTCGCGGGCCAGCTCGACCATGTGACCGCGGCGCCGCATGTTGATGGAGTCGACCTCGCGCAGGAAGGTCAGGGCCTGGTCGGCGCCGAGTTCACCGGCGCGGGCCATGAAGGCGCGGATGTCCTTGGGTAGGCAGCCGCCGCCGAAGCCGATGCCGGCGCGCAGGAACTTCGACCCGATGCGCTCGTCGTGGCCGATGGCCTCGGCGAGCTTGGCGACGTCGCCGCCCGCGGCCTCGCAGACCTCGGCCATCGCGTTGATGAAGGAGATCTTCGTCGCGAGGAAGGAGTTCGCGGCCGTCTTGACCAGCTCGGCGGTCGGGAAGTCGGTGACCACCATCGGGCTGCCCTCGGACATGGGCGTTTCGTACACCTCGCGCAGCAGCTTCTCGCCCCGCTCGCCCCGGACGCCGATGACGATCCGGTCCGGGTGGAGGGTGTCCTGGACGGCGAAGCCCTCCCGCAGGAACTCCGGGTTCCAGGCCAGTTCGACGTCCTCGCCCGCGGGCGCCAGCGCGGTCAGCTTCGCGGCGAGGCGTTCGGCGGAGCCGACGGGGACCGTGGACTTGCCGACGACGAGCACGGGTCGGGTCAGGTGCGGGGCCAGGGACTCCATCGCGGAGTCGACGTACGACATGTCGCAGGCGTACTCGCCGTGCTTCTGCGGAGTGTTCACGCAGACGAAGTGGACGTCTCCGAAGGCGCCCACCTCCTCCCAGGAGGTGGTGAAGCGCAGCCGCCCGCTGGAGCCGGGCAGCCCGGCGACGTGCGCGGCGAGCAGGTCCTCCAGCCCCGGTTCGTACATGGGGACCCGGCCGGCCGCCAGCATCTCGATCTTCTCCGGGACCACGTCCAGTCCGAGCACCTCGAAGCCCAGCTCGGCCATCGCGGCGGCGTGCGTCGCGCCGAGGTAGCCGGTGCCGATCACAGTGATCTTGAGGGGGGCCATGAGTGCTCCAGAGGTGCGGGGCCGTTTGCGGCAACCGAGCATAGTCGCGCCCCGGGAGGGGGACGCTCCCGCTGTCACGCAGCTCACGTGCGCCGTACATATCGCTGCCGGGGCGCCGGACACTAAGATTTGGGTTACTTAACGGTAGTTAGCATCGTGCATCACCTTGGGGAGTGAGAGATCTTGGCGGGTTCTGCCGACTTCGACCTGTACCGCCCGGCGGAGGAGCACGACATGCTCCGCGAGTCCGTCCGCTCGCTCGCCGAGGCGAAGATCCTGCCGTTCGCGGCCGCGGTCGACGAGGAGTCCCGCTTCCCGCAGGAGGCCCTCGACGCCCTGGTCGCCAGCGACCTGCACGCCGTCCACGTGCCCGAGAACTACGGCGGCGCCGGCGCGGACGCGCTCGCCACCGTGATCGTGATCGAGGAGGTGGCCCGCGTCTGCGCGTCCTCCTCCCTCATCCCGGCCGTGAACAAGCTCGGCTCCCTCCCCGTGATCCTCTCCGGTTCCGAGGAGCTCAAGGCCAAGTACCTCGGCCCGCTGGCCAAGGGCGACGCGATGTTCTCGTACGCCCTCTCCGAGCCCGACGCGGGCTCCGACGCCGCCGGCATGAAGACCCGCGCCGTGCGCGACGGGGACTTCTGGGTGCTCAACGGCGTCAAGCGCTGGATCACCAACGCGGGCGTCTCCGAGTACTACACGGTGATGGCCGTGACCGACCCCGAGAAGCGCTCCAAGGGCATCAGCGCCTTCGTCGTGGAGAAGGGCGACGAGGGCGTCTCCTTCGGAGCCCCGGAGAAGAAGCTCGGCATCAAGGGCTCCCCGACGCGCGAGGTCTACCTCGACAACGTGCGCATCCCGGCGGACCGCATGATCGGCGCCGAGGGCACCGGCTTCGCCACCGCGATGAAGACCCTCGACCACACCCGCATCACCATCGCGGCCCAGGCGCTCGGCATCGCCCAGGGCGCCCTGGACTACGCCAAGGGCTACGTCCAGGAGCGCAAGCAGTTCGGCAAGCCGATCGGCGACTTCCAGGGCGTGCAGTTCATGCTCGCGGACATGGCCATGAAGATCGAGGCCGCCCGCCAGCTGACGTACTCGGCCGCCGCCAAGTCGGAGCGCGTCTCCGCCGGGGGCGACAAGGAGGACCTCACCTTCTTCGGCGCCGCGGCCAAGTGCTTCGCCTCCGACGTGGCCATGGAGGTCACCACGGACGCCGTCCAGCTCCTCGGCGGCTACGGCTACACGCGCGACTACCCGGTGGAGCGCATGATGCGCGACGCGAAAATCACTCAGATCTATGAAGGCACGAACCAGGTCCAGCGCATCGTCATGGCGCGCAACCTGCCGTAACCCCGTACCCGCGGGTCGACGTACGCGAGAAGGCCCCCGGCGGGATGCCGGGGGCCTTCTCGTGCGTTCGCGTCGGACGCCGCGCGGGTGGTGGGCCCGCCCGCTCAGCGCTCCAACAGGGTGAGGGTCATTCCGGGCACCTTGGTCACCGTCCGCCGGGGGAAGGCCTGGTCGAGCGCCTTCACCTCGGCCGGCTCCAGACCCATGAGCGGTTCGCCCGGGGGGGTGTCCTGCGTCACGGCCCATATCCGGCGCGTCGTACCGACGCAGGCCGCCGGATCCGCGCACATCCGCGCGTACAGGTCACCCCGCTCGACGGAGCTCTCGGCGACGAGGACGTCCCGCAGCCGGACGTCGGACGGGAGGTAGTAGTCGAGGGCGATGTTGAACTGCAGGTACTTCAGGTCGCCGCGGAGCGTCACGAGGCCGTCCCCGGGCCGGTAGTTCTCGGCGATGACGGAGGCCGCCGCGCGGGCGTCGAACTGCTCGCGGGAGAGCGGCTCGCGGATCAGGCGCTGGCCCGCCATGCCCACGACCAGAACACCGGCCAGGCCCACGACCGCCAACGCCCGGGGCCGCAGGGCCGTCAGGCCCGCGCCCGCGAGGACCGCCCAGGCGGGCAGGGTGAAGAGCAGGTAGCGGTCCAGGAAATAGGCCGTCGAACCCTGGGAGGCGATCCACAGGGCGAGGATCGGCAGGACGGCGGTGGCGCCCACCTCGAAGGCCGGGCGACGCCCCTGCCGCCACGCCAGGGGCAGGACGGCCATCGCCAGGACGCACATGCTGACCCAGGCCGATCCGTAGAGACCGCGCCAGAAGAAGTCGGCGACGTACTGGAGGCTCGGCCTCACCAGCCAGCCCAGTTGCCTGCCCACCTGCCGCCGGCCCAGGAGCACGAGCGGCAGCACGGGGAGCAGGGCCACGACCACCGAGAGGACGAACCCGGTGAGGATCCGCCGCTCGCGTCCGTCCCGCCAGCGTCCCAGGGCGATGAGCGCGTGAGCGGCGAGGAACACCAGCGCGACCATGTGGAAGATGCCGGCCACGGCGACGGCGACGGCGTAGAGCGCCCAGCGACCGGTCGTCGGTCGTTCGAGGGCGCGCAGCAACAGATAGGTCGCGGCGGCCGCCGCGAGCACGACGAACGCGTACCCGCGGGCCTCCTGCGCGTAGCGCGAGACGGACGGGATCACGGCGAACAGCAAACCCGCCACCAGGGCGGTACGGGTGTCGAACAGCTTCCTGGCGGTCAGCGCGACGAACGCGGCCGCCCCGGCCATCGCGAGGGCGGACGGCAGCCTGAGCATCAGCGGGGAGTGGCCCAGCAGCGACGTCCACTGCTGGATGAAGAGGTAGTAGAAGCCGGTGACCGCGTCGACGTTGTCCAGGAGGTGCAGGAGTTCGCGCGGGCTGCGGTCGATGGCGTTCCAGGTGGCCAGCTCGTCACGCCAGAGTTCGACGCGGCTGCTCCCGTGGACGCCGAGCGCGAGGGTCAGCAGGGCGGGCCACAGCCAGACCGGGCCCAGGAGGCGGGCGACGCCGCCCTTCTTCGCACGGCGGCGTCCGGGGTGCCGTTGCCCGCCGGCCGGATCACCGGCCGGGGGAGCACTGCTGGTTATGCTCACGCTCATTGCGGCAAAGCCCCTGATATCTCTCGCCGGGACCTGGCCGATCCCTGTGGGTACGAACTTCACGGATGACGCTCCCGCCGGACCCGAGAAGGCCCACGGCTGCGACGGCGGCCGTGCCACGGCGCCGGCGCTCCCTTGCCAGTATGGCCGCCCCCGAAGCCGATTCTCCCTGTCCCGATCGCGGCCGCCGAACCACGGGGAAGGTAACAAGTGGACTACGGTTGCTCGTCAGACCCTGGGCGGGGCCGCCGATACGAAGGGCCGCTCGATCTTCTGGGCTAGCCTGCACTGCTGTGACCGTGATTGAACAGCAGTCGGAGAGCCGGCCGACCACCACAGGCGCCGTGATCGCCGACCGGCCAGTGGTGCGACTGGGGTGGCTCGACGCCCTGCGCGGAATAGCGGCGCTGCTGGTGGCGGTGCACCACTTCAGGATTCTGGAGCTCATACCGGGCGGGAAGTTCGTCAACACGAACTTCGATCTCGGTATCTACTCCGTGATGCTGTTCTTCCTCGTCAGCGGATACATCGTGCCGGCCTCGCTGGAACGCCGCGGTGACGTACGGGGATTCTGGATAGGCCGGATCTTCCGGATCTACCCGCTGCTCATCGTCGTGATCGCCGTGTCCCTGATCGTTCTGCCCGCCAACCATTCCGCGGTGCCGGACGTCGTGGTGGACCACCCGGTCAGGTCGACCCTCGCCAACGCGCTGTTGATGCAAGAAGTGCTCAACGTGCCCAGCGCGATCGGTGTGATGTGGACCCTCTCCTACGAGATGGTCTTCTACTTCTTCGTCACCGCCCTCTTCGTGATGGGCCGCCACCGCCTGAGCGCCCAGGTCTCCCTGGTCTTCGCCACGGTGGGACTGCTCTTCGGGGCCGCCGTCGGTTCGCATCTGATCACCACGGACCGGGTCTCGACGCGCAACCTGATCCTCGCCTGCTGCATCGTCATGGTCATGGGCCTGTTCTGCGTGCTGAGCGGCCGCAAGGAACTCACGCGGATCGGCGCGCTGCTGCTCGGTGGACTCGGCCTGCTGCTGATCCTCGGCAACGCCCGGGCGCCGTTCTTCGAGACCATGGTCATCTTCGCGACGATGTTCGCCGGTACGGCCGTCTACCGGATCCAGAACCACCAGGGCGACCGCCTGCTCGGGATCATGTCCTGCGGGTTCGTGCTGGTCGCCGGCCTCGCGGCCGGATACATGTACAACCGCGGCGCGGCCAGGCACCAGACGTGGACCGAGGGTTGGGTGGGCTTCGTACTGCCCTACTTCGCCGCGTGGCTGACGTTCGGCATCGGCCTGCTGCTGCGCCGGGCGAGGTTCCCGCGGGTGCTCACCTGGCTCGGTGCGATCAGCTATTCCGTCTACGTCACCCACATTCCCGTTCTGCACGGTGTCCACTGGATGGTGGAGGGCATGGACATTCCCAAGTCCGGCCCCGGCAAATTCATCCCGTCCGTCATCTTCCTGGCGCTGGTCTTCGTCATGAGCCACCTCACCTACAAGCTGGTGGAACTTCCGGGACAGCGCCTCGGCAAGCGTCTGCTCACCAAACTGGGCCGCGGGCGCCGGGCGGACGAAACGGCGAATGTGTCGAAGAACTCCCCGAGTGGTGGGGAACCGTCGGCACCCCGGTATTGATCCCCGAGGGAGCGGGGGCCGGTACCGGCCGCAGCGCCTCGGCCCGGCCTTCGCAAGCCCTCCGATGGGCTAAATTTGACGCTTCGTACGCCTGAACCGTTTGGGGAGAAAATAATGACGGAAGCGATCCTGCTGGTCGGTGGGCAGGGGACGCGACTGCGCCCCGTGACGGTGAACACCCCCAAGCCGATGGTTCCGGCCGCAGGCGTCCCCTTCCTCGCGCACCAGATAGCCAGGGCCGCCGCCGCCGGTGTCACGCACATCGTGATGGCCACCTGCTACCTCGCCGAGGTCTTCGAGCCCTACTTCGGTGACGGCTCCGACTTCGGCATCACCCTTGAGTACGTCGTCGAGGACGAGCCCCTCGGCACCGGCGGCGCCATCCGCAACGCCGCGCAGCGCCTGACCGGCGGCCCGGACTCCCCCGTACTCGTCTTCAACGGTGACATCCTCACCGGCCTCGACATCGCCGGCCTCGTCGAGTCCCACCGGGCCGCCGACGCGGACGTCTCCCTGCACCTGGTGCGGGTCGAAGACCCGCGCGCCTTCGGCCTGGTGCCCACGGACTCCGAGGGGCGCGTGCTCGCCTTCACCGAGAAGCCGCAGACTCCCGCGGAGATCGTCACCGACCAGATCAACGCCGGCTGCTACGTGTTCCGCCGCAGCGTGATCGACTCCATTCCGGCCGGCCGATCGGTATCCGTCGAGCGCGAGACCTTCCCGGGTCTGCTCGCCTCCGGTGCCAAGCTGCACGGCGTGACCGAGGACACCTACTGGCTGGACCTCGGCAAGCCCGAGTCCTTCGTCCAGGCCTCGGCCGACCTGGTCCGCGGCATCGTGGCCTCCCCGGCCGTCCCCGGCCCGCGCGGCGAGGCCCTCGTCCTCCCGGGTGCGCACGTGGCCGACGGCGCCAAGCTGTCGGGCGGCACGGTGGTCGGCGCCGGCGCGCGGATCGAGGCCGGCGCGACCGTCAAGGGTTCGATCGTGCTGGACGGCGCGATCCTCGGCGCGGACACAGTGGTGAACGCCAGCCTCATCGGCGCGGGCGCTTCCGTCGGGTCGCGCACGGTGCTGAACGGCGCGGTCATCGGTGACGGCGCCGTCGTAGGGGCCGACAACGAACTTCGCGCGGGGGTGCGAGTGTGGTGCGAGGCGCAACTGCCCGCTGCCGCCGTCCGCTTCTCCTCGGACCGGTGACCAACTCCAGTGAGGCATAACCCTGTGATAGGCGAGCAGCAGACCCCCCGCGCGACCGACGTCGCGAGCACGAAGCTTCCGGACACCTGGGCGCACACGCCGCTCACCGTCGTCATGCCCACGTACAACGAGGCGGGCAACCTGCCGGGCATGGTCGAGCTGATCATGGGGCTCGACCAGCCGGGCCTTCGCCTGCTGATCGTCGACGACTCCTCGCCCGACGGCACCGGCAAGATCGCCGACGAACTCGCGGAGGGCTTCCTCACCGAGGACGGCAAGCCGCGCATGTCGGTCCTGCACCGCACCGCGAAGGACGGCCTCGGCCGCGCCTACGCCGCGGGCATGGCCAAGGCCGTCGAGGACGGCGCCGAGTACGTGCTCCAGATGGACGCGGACGGCTCCCACCCCGCCGGCAAGATCGCCGAGATGCTGGGCGTCGCCCGCTCCACCGGTGCCGGTCTCGTCGTCGGTAGCCGCTACGTTCCGGGCGGCACCCTGTCCGACGCCTGGGGCGCGCACCGCAAGCTGCTGTCCCGTTGGGCCAACGCGTACGCGAGCACCATCCTGGGCACCCGCGTCCGTGACATCACCGGCGGCTTCAACCTGTGGAGCGCGGACGCGCTCAAGGCCATCGACCTGGCGTCGATCGGCAGCGCGGGCTACAGCTTCCAGGTGGAGATGAAGTTCAAGGCGCTGCGCCGGAACTTCCAGGTCATGGAGGTCCCGATCCACTTCGAGGACCGCACCGTCGGCGAGTCCAAGATGAACCTCGCGGTCCAGCTGGAGTCCATCGCCATGCCGTGGAAGCTCCGCGCCCGCGCCGGCAAGTAACCGCGCGCGCCGGGCCCGTCGTACGCCCGGCCCGTCGTACGAAAGGGGCACCCCCTCGGGGGTGCCCCTTTTCGGTACGTCCGGCCCCCGGGCCGTTCACTGGCTCCGGACGGTGACCTTCTCGTCGTTCTGGATCTCCTTGACGAGCTGCTGCACCTTCGCCTTGTCCCAGACGAGGTTGCCGCCCCGCTGGCCGGAGATCGGCATGTTCATCGACACGCCGTCACCGCTGTTGACGCCCTTCATCGCGAAGAACATCTGGCCCATGTCCCACAGGCCCATGTCCTTGTCCACGATCAGGGTGTCCAGGCCCGACCCCATCACCGGGTAGAGCGAGAAGGGGTTGAGGACGGTGCTCGGCGTGGCCGCCTGGCTCGCGAGCGCCGCCAGGAACTTCTGCTGGTTCTTGGTGCGTTGGAGGTCCGACTCCGCGAAGGCGTAGCGGGTCCGTACGAAGGCCAGCGACTGCTCGCCGTTGAGGGTCTGGCGGCCCGCCTTGAAGTCGGCGCCCGACTTCTCGTCCTTGAACGCCTTCTCGATGTCCAGCTCGACCCCGCCGAGCGCGTCCACGATGTTCGCGAAGCCGGCGAAGCCGATCTCGGCGTAGTGGTCGATGCGCAGCCCCGTGTTGAACTCCACCGTCCGCACGAGCAGCTCCGGGCCGTCCTCCGCGTAAGCGGCGTTCAGCTTGACCCGGCGGCCCTGCGAGGGGAACTTCTTGCCGGACTGGGACCCGACGAAGGAGGGGATCTCCACGTCCGAGTCGCGCGGCAGCGAGATCATGGTGTTCCCGCTGGAGCACTTCGCCAGGATCATCATGGAGTCCGTGCGCTTGCCCTCGGCGGAGCCGGTGTGGAGCTTCTTCTTCTCCTCGGCGGACATGCCCTCGCGGCTGTCGGAGCCCACGATCAGGTAGGTCGTGCAGTCGCCCTCCTTCGGGCGCTCGATCACCTTGGCGAGGTCGACCTCGCGGCGCACCTTGGAGTCGGCCCAGAAGTAGGTGCCGATGGTGGTCACCACGAGCACGGAGGCCACGACGATCGAGCCGACCTTGATGCGCCTGCGCCAGTCGACGGCTCCCCGGGCCGGGCCGGGTCCCCCGGCGCCGGCGCCGGCCGGTGGCCGCTGCCCCGGGCCGCCGGGGCCCGACGGCGCACCGTAGACCTGGCCGGTGTTGTAGCCGCTGTCATAGCCGGGACCGCGTGTCTGCTGCGGCGGGACGCCGTACGCGGGCGGGCCCGCCGGGGGCGACGACTGCGGGGGGACCGGCGGGCCGGCCGGGCGCTGCGGAGGCTGCGGCTGCCGCTGGACGTGACGCATCCGCTGCGCGCCCTCCGGCTGGGCCTGCCCGCTGCCGTGTCCGTACCCGTCATCGCGGCGGCCGCGCCCGTCGCGCTCGCCGCTCCACCCGTCCCAGTCACTCATGCGGACAAGAATGCCTGCCCGGGCGTGTCGGACGACACCCCGGTGGGGGGTTCGTACCGGTGCTGTTGCACACCTGATGCCTCCGGTACCGATTTAAGGTGGCTGTATGACAGACATACCGGCCGAACCGCAGGGCAAGCCCGTCTCGGCCTCCCGTACGACCCTCAGCCACATCATGACCGCGAGCGACACCAACCTCCTCGGCACCGTCCACGGCGGTGTGATCATGAAGCTGGTGGACGACGCGGCGGGCGCCGTGGCCGGCCGGCATTCCGGCGGTCCCGCCGTCACCGCCTCCATGGACGAGATGGCCTTCCTGGCCCCGGTCCGGGTCGGCGACCTGGTCCACGTACGGGCCCAGTGCAACTGGACCGGCCGCTCCTCCATGGAGATCGGCGTACGGGTCCTGGCCGAGCGGTGGAACGAGTCCACCCCCGCCACCCAGGTCGGCAGCGCCTACCTCGTGTTCACGGCGGTGGACGCCGAGGGCAAGCCCCGCCAGGTTCCGCCGGTGCTCCCGGAGACCGAGCAGGACGAGCGCCGCAACCAGGAGGCCCAGATCCGCCGCACGCACCGGCTCGCCCGCCGCCGGGCGATCACCGAGCTGCGCGAGCGGCGGTCCGCAGAGGGCCTCGACGACTGACCGGCCCCGCCCGGCCGGGCGGGGTCACCTCCCGCACACCACCTGGTCGCCGGTGACCACCCCGAACGCGCCCTGGTAGGGGTCCTCCGCCCGCACCGGCACGACCTTCTTGTAGTCCGTGCCCGCGATCACCAGCACCGTCCGGCCCTGCCGCGGTACCGCGCGCAGCTCGCTGCCGGGCAGGGCCGTCGCGACCGTGCGCGCGGAGCGGTCCCACCTCGGGTCGTACGCGATCACCGTGCGCCGCACGTCCCGGCCGGCGCCGTTGCCCGGGGTCCCGGTGGTGTTGAAGCCGGTGGCGCGCAGCGCCGAGTCGACCCGGTTGCCGAGCCCGTCGATCCGGGTCCCGTTCTCCACACGCACCTTGATCTGGTTCGGCGGCACGTCGACCGGTACCGCGGCGGGCCGGCGGGTCCCCCCGGCGCGGGCGGGGGCCAGCGGGCGGTCCTGACGGACCGACTCGAACAGCTTGGCGGCCTTCGCCGCGTCCCACTTCACCGTCGACCCGATGCCCTTGACGGCGTACGAGGCGTCACCGACCGGGACCGAGGCGAACTCGGACGACGAGGGGGTGAAGTCCCGCATGGCCTGACCCAGGGCCAGCATCTGTTCCGAGCCGAAGTCCTTGTCGGCCCGGACCGAGCCCAGCAGCGTGGAGCTGACCTCCTTGAACTTCACCGGGTTCAGCAGCACCCCGCTCCCGGTGGCCTGCTTGATCAGCGCGGCGACGAACCGTTGCTGGCGTTGCATCCGGCCCAGGTCGGAGGCCCCGTCGATGTGGCGCGAGCGCACGTACTGCAGGGCCTGGCCGCCCGTCAGCCGGTGCGTGCCGGGCAGCAGGTCGAGGCCGGTGTAGGTGTCGCGCATCGGCTTGGCCGTGCAGATCTCGACGCCGCCCATCGCGTCGACGGTCTTCATGAAGCTGGTGAAGTCGACCTCCAGGTAGTGGTCGATCTTCACCCGGGTCATGTTCTCGACCGTGCGCACCGTCAGGTTGGGCCCGCCCTCGGCGTATGCGGCGTTGAGCTTCACCGGGTGGGCCTTGTGGGGTTTGCCGGTCACCAGGTCGTGGTGGGCGGGGACCTCGGCGTAGCTGTCGCGGGGCAGGCTGATCACGCTCGCCCGCTCCTTGTCGGCGGACAGGTGCACCAGCATGATCGTGTCGGTGCAGCGGCAGGGCGCGCCACCGAGCCGGTACTCCCGCTTCTCCTCCTTGGTGATCCCGTCCCGGCCGTCGGTGCCGACGAGGAGGAAGTTGAGGCCGTGCCCGGCCTGGGGGCGGTTCTTCATGTCCTTGAAGGGGTCCACCCGCTGGATCCCGGTGTCCAGGCCGGTCATCACCGCGTGCCCGACGGCCCCGGATCCGAGCACCACGACCGACACCCCGGCCGCGATCCGCACCCCCCACCGCGGCTTGTCGCCCGGGCGCCGGGCCTGCGGGCCGCCCCGCCGCGCACGCTGTGGCTGGGGCGGCCTGGCGGGTCGGGTGGGACGGTGCGGCTGGGGCACGAGGGACACCTCCGCGGGGGAACAGCAGGGCAACGGTCGGCTGATTCTTCGGATTCGTCAGAACAGTAGGCCCATACGATCAGCCTCTGTCCGTACCGGCTGTCCGGCGCGCACCCGTTTCCCCCGTACGCGGTAACGTGACACCGATACCCGACCTTGAAGGACCACATGCCCGCGCAGCAGCCCGCAGTCTCGGTGATCATGCCGGTGCTCAACGAGGAGCGCCATCTGCGTGACTCCGTCCGGCACATCCTCGGACAGGAGTACGCAGGCGAGATGGAGGTGGTGATCGCACTCGGGCCGTCCACGGACCGCACCGACGAGATCGCCGCCGAGCTCGTACGCGAAGACCCGCGTGTCCACACCGTCCCGAACCCCACAGGCCGTACGCCCGCCGCCCTGAACGCCGCGATCAAGGCCTCGCGCCACCCGATCGTCGTCCGCGTCGACGGCCACGGCATGCTCTCCCCGAACTACATCGCCACCGCCGTCCGGCTCCTGGAGGAGACCGGCGCGCAGAACGTCGGCGGCATCATGCACGCCGAGGGCGAGAACGCGTGGGAGGAAGCCGTCGCCGCCGCGATGACCTCGAAGATCGGCGTCGGGAACGCGGCCTTCCACACGGGCGGGCAGGCCGGCCCGGCCGAGACCGTCTACCTGGGCGTGTTCCGCCGCGAGGCCCTGGAGCAGCAGGGCGGCTACAACGAGGAGTTCATCCGCGCCCAGGACTGGGAGCTGAACTTCCGCATCCGTGAGGCCGGCGGTCTCATCTGGTTCTCGCCCGAGCTGAAGGTCCAGTACCGCCCCCGCCCGTCCGTACGGGCGTTGGCCAAGCAGTACAAGGACTACGGCCGCTGGCGGCACGTGGTGGCCCGCTACCACTCCGGCTCGATCAACCTGCGCTACCTGGCCCCGCCCACCGCCGTCTGCGCCATCGCGGCCGGTCTGGTGGCGGGCGCGACGCTCACCCCGTGGGCCTTCGCGGTTCCGGCCGGCTACCTCGCGGCGATCACCGCCGGTTCCGTGCCCGCCGGCAAGGGGCTCCCGCTCAAGGCCCGGGCGCAGATCCCGGTGGCCCTGGCCACCATGCACATGTGCTGGGGCTTCGGCTTCCTGACCAGCCCGCGCTCGCTGGCGGCGAAGGTCATCGCCAGCCGCCGCCCGTCGGTGCGACGGGACTCCTCGGAGGTCTGAGCGGTACGCGAAAGGGGTGACCCGGTCCCTCGCGGGACGGGGTCACCCCTTTCGCGTCGCCCGACCGCCGGAGCTACCAGCGGTACGGCTTGTACACCTCCATGCAGGCCCCGCTGTCGGAGCCGTTGAGGGCGTCGGCCGTGTCCGGTACCGAACCCGCCTCGGGCGGCGCCTGCTGCGGGTACGCGGCGCCCTCGCGCCAGTCGGCGCCCACGATCAGGGTGATGCGGGAGACCTGGGCCGACTGCTGCGCCGCGCTCGCCGGGATCCCCAGCGCGGCCGCGACGCTCTGCGCCTCGTCGGCGAGGTCAGCGGTCGGGTAGCGCACGACGGTGGTCTTCTCCGGGGTCAGCGCACTGTCCGCGCGGGCCGAGGTGAAGCCCTTCGCGACCAGGGCCTCCGTGACCGCGCTCGCCCGCTGGGGGGCCAGTGGCATCCCGGCCGCGGTTCCGTTGACCACGTGGACGGCGATCTTGTCGTTGGGGGTGACCGGCGCCTTGGACGACTCCTGGACGGGCGCTCCGGACTGCGTGGGGCTCGCCGCCGGCTGCGGGGAGCCCGCGGAGGGCTGCGCGCTCGGGGAGGCGTCGGGGGCCTTCGGGGCGCCGTTCTTGTCGAAGGCGATGTCCTTGCGGAGCATCGTCCACAACTTCTCGGCGTCCGCGGTGTTCACCACGAGCCGGTTCACGTCCCGCGGGTCGGGGAAGGTCGGCATCGTCGTCATCGTGATGCGGTTGGTCGGGACGTGCTTGAGCTCCATCGTCAGGTTGAAGAGCTTCTTGACCGACCCGATCTCCTCGGAGACCTCCAGCGCCTTGGTGCCCGCCTCGGCCAGGGCCGTGATCCGGCCGACGTCGGTGAAGGCGTTCTGGCCCTTGAGCTCGCGCATCATCGAGTTCATGTACATGTGTTGGGCCTGGGCCCGGCCCAGGTCGCTGCTGAAGGCGTGGCGGGTGCGCAGCCACTGGAGGGCCTGCTCGCCCTTGACCTTGGTGGTTCCGGCGGGGAGCTTGAGGCCGGAGCCGCCGCCGTCGGTGCCGAGGGCACGGTCCCAGACGTTGTCCTTGACGCAGACCGGGACCCCGCCTATCGCGTCCGCCATCTGCACCACACCGCTGAAGTCGATCGTCATCCAGTGGTCGATGTAGACGTTGGTCAGCTTCTCCCACGTGGCCAGGGTGCAGCCCGGACCCCCGCGACCGAGGGTCTCGTTGATCATCGCGGTGGTCTTCTTGAACTTCTCGCCGGTCTTCGGGTCCGTGCACTCGGGTATCTCGACCCGGGTGTCGCGCGGGATGCTCACCACCGAGGCGTTCTCCCGGTCGGCCGACACGTGGAGCAGCATCTGCACGTCCGCGAGCGGAGGCGCCCCGACGCTGTCGTGGCTGCCGCCCAGCTCCAGGTTCTCCGGCTTGTTCCGGCTGTCGGAGCCGAGCAGCAGGATGTTCAGCGGGCGCTGGCCCTTGGCGTTGGCGCGGGACTTCTCGACGCTGCTGTCGCCGCTCAGGCGCTGGCCGCTGCGGATGTTCCCGTCGAGGTGCCGGTAGTAGAGGTACCCGGCCGCAGAGGTGCCCAGGACCAGGAACGCCATGACGGACGCCACCCAGAACAGGGTCCGGCGTCTGCGCCGCCGCACCGGACCCCCGCCGCCCGCGGCCCCGGAACCCCGTCTCTGCGGGGGTACCGTGCCGGCTGCCTCCGCATCGCCGGATATGCCGTCGGCGGCCCGGTCGGGCGCCCCCTCCCCCCGCACGCTGCTGTGCCTCACGCGTACCCCCCTCAAGATCACTATCGTCGGTGTGGTGCCGGTCCTACCGGCTACCGCCCGCTATTTTCGGCGGTCTTCCTGTGCGTGCCGCCACTGAGTGCCGTTCACGTGCCGTTCCCCGGTCCGCGCCCCGTGTCGGCCGGGCCGGCGCCGTCGCCGGACCGGTCGGTCGAGTGGTCACTTCGCGCAGACGGCCTTGTCGGCCTCCAGCCGCTGGAGCCCCTCGGGCGCCTGCTGCGGAGTCGCCGCGGCCGGGTTCAGCGGGGCCCCGGGCTCCTTGAAGTCGGCGCCGAGCGTCAGCTTCATCGGGGCCTTCGGCGCGGCGTCCGTCGTACCGATCTTCAGCGCGGACGCGGACAACCCCATCATGTCCGCCAGCGCCCGGGCCTGGTCCGCCTGATTGGGGGCGTACTCCAGCTGGGTGCTGCCGAGCTTGACCGAGGCGTTGCCGTGGTTGCTCGCCCGGTAGACGCCCTTGCTCTGCTGGAGCCAGGTCAGGGTGGTGGAGGCGGATCCCGAGGGCCCGCCGCCGTTGTAGACCTCCACGCGGACGTCCCCGGCGGGTGCGCGGTTGCCCTGGAGCAGCGCGTCCTGCTTGGTCTTCGCCTCGGTGTCGGCCGCCTCCTTGGCGGCCTCCTTCTGCTTCTCCACCTCGGTGAGCGAGACGTCCCCGCGGATCATCTCCAGCAGCGGATCGGCCTGGGTGGAGTTGACGACGACGGTCAGGTTCTGGTTCGGGGGATCGTTCGGGTTGTCGATCACCGGCAGCGTCGTGAAGGTGACGTTCTTGAGGTCGATGTCCTTCAACTCACCGGCCAGGTCGGTGAGCTTGCCGATCGAGCCGAGCCCCTGGTCCACGGTCAGCGACTTGGTGGCGGCCTCGGCCAGCGAGAAGAACTTCTTCGGACTGGTCAGGGTTTCCTTGGACTTCATCTCGCGCATCATCGAACCCAGGAACTGCTGCTGGGTCTTGATCCGGTCCAGGTCGCTCTTCAGACCGAAGGCGTGCCGGGTCCGTACGAAGGCCAGCGCCTGCTCGCCCTCCAGCCGGTGCTCGCCGGCCTTCAGGTCGAGCTTGGAGGCCTCGTCCTTGACGTCCTTCTCCACGCACACCGGAACCCCGCCGACCGCCGTGCTCAGGCTCTTCACGGCGTTGAAGTCGACCATCATGAAGTTGTCGACGGGGACACCGGTGAGCTCCTCGACCGTCCGCATCGTGCAGCCCGGGTCCCGCCCCTCCTGGCCCAGGCTGTTGTTGAAGCGGGTGTTCTTGCTGCCGGGGATGTCCTTGACCGACCCGTCCACCTTCGTCGGGCAGGTCGGGATGTCCGTGATCAGGTCGCGGGGGATGGACAGCGCGGTGGCGTTGGAGCGGTCCTTCGACACGTGGAAAAGGATCGTGGTGTCGGCGTGGCCGACGCTGTTCGCGTCGCCGTAGCCCTGGTTGCCCGAGCCGCTGCGCTTGTCGGTGCCGATGACCAGGATGTTGATCGGCTGGTCCTTCTTGAAGCTGCCCGCCTTGCGCCCCGTGTCGATGACGTTCAGGTTGCTGTTCAGGTGCTCGAAGTACAGGTACGCCCCCACCGAGCCGCCGACCAGCAGGAACGCCAGGGTTCCGCCGGTGACCGCCAAGCGCTTGCGACGCCGGTTCGAGGCGCCGCCGGCCTTGCGCGAGCGTCCGCCGCCGCGCCGTCCGCCGGGCGGTCCTTCGCCCCGACGGGGCTTCGGGACGGCGGGGGAGGGAGCCGCGGGCGCCTCGGGGGCGGCAGGGGTTCTACGGCGGGATCTGCGCGGCGGCGCGACGGTGGGCGGCTGCGCAGGGGAATGGCCCAGTTGCAGTTCGTAGTTGCCAGTGCGGGGATTGAGGACCCACTGGTCTGCGGGGTCGATCTCGTCCGCCCGCCCACGGCTTTGCGCATCCACGGTTGCTCGAATCCTCCGTCGGTGCTTCGCGACGCGCCTCCCCCCAGGCGCGCGGTCAACGATCCGGCTGCTGGTGCACGGCCTCTTGGACGGCCGGTGCACCGGATCGCTCACCTTATCCGGCCAGGTCGGCAGCAAACCATGCCGGGGACAAAATCCACTCCCCTTATAACGGCTCAAAACCCCCAAGCGGCGCGGTCGGATCCCGGCTTTTTGGATTGCTTTACCGGCAATCGGCCTGACCTGCGGTCGTTCCCGTGAAAGTGGGGACGGGACCGGGGGTGGCGCCGGTTCCGATTTTCCCGTCCGCTTCGGCCGCGCTTTCGTCCTCCGGCTGCGCGTCCGTACGTTCCCCCGGCTCCTGAGCGTCCTCGCGGTCCGATTCCTGCTCGGGCGGGGCGACCGTCAGCGGCCGGTCCTCGCGCAGTTGCCGGAACAACCGGTCCGCGTCCGGCTCGACCAGTTCGTCCCGGTTGGGGTTGCTCGGGTACGGACGGCGCGGCACCGTCAGGAACTTGACCTCCTCGGTCGGTATGTCCCTCACGCTCCGCACGAGTTCGTACAGGCCGCGCAGCGAGGCCAGCCCCGGGTCGGTGGTCACCGAGGAGGTCGCCGCGTCCAGCACCGGATACAGCCGCGCCGGGTTCAGCAGGACCCCGTTGCCCTGCACCTTCTTCACGAGCGAGCCGAGGAACTGCTGCTGACGCTGCATCCGTTGGGTGTCGCTGCCGTTGCCCAGGCTCTGCCGGGCCCGGACGAAGCCGAGGGCCTGCTCGCCCCGGAGCAGGTGGCGCCCCGCCGTGAGCCGCAGCCGCGCCTCCGTGTCGTCCACCGGCTCCTTGAGGCACACCTCCACCCCGCCGACCGCGTCGACCATCCTCTTGAACCCGCCGAAGTCGACCACCATGTGGTGGTCGATCCGGATCCCGGTGAGCTTCTCCACCGTACGGATCGTGCAGGCGGCCCCGCCCCACTCGAAGGCCCAGTTGAACTGGACGAACCGCTCCCCGGTGCGGGAGCCGTCGGGCTTCAGGCAGCTCGGGACGTCCGTCATCAGGTCCCGCGGTATCGACACCGCCGTCGCGCTCCCGCGGTCCTTCGGCAGGTGCAGCAGGATCGTGGTGTCCGAGCGCTGGGTGCCCCGGTCCTGGCCGTAGCCGGAGTTGCCCTTGCCGGCGCGCGTGTCCGAGCCGATCAGCAGGATGTTCTGCGCACCCGTCCCGAGGTGGGCCGGGCGCTCGCGCTCGTAGCGCTCCAGCTCGGCGGCGGCCGAGGCGTCCGCCGTTATGTTCCCGTCGAGCTTGACGTACAGCCACCACCCCACCGCGGTCCCCGTGAGCACGAGGAGGGCCAGACCGAGGCCGATCCAGCGCAGCATCCGGCGCCTGCGGCCGGCCGGGGGCTTCGGGGAGCCCCCGGCCGGCTCGGCGCCGTCAGGTATGCCCGCGCGGTCCGTCACTCGCGTTCCGTCCCCTCGGCCGCCGTGGATGATCGGGCCGTGCGGATGAGCACGACCTGGAGCCGAGTCTCCCCCCGGGCGACGGGACCGGCCCGGGGACGGGGGGCCGTCAAGGGCCGTGCGGGTGACAAATCGCGTGAAATCGCACGGCACGGGTCGCGGGAGGGGCCGGGGCGGGCGCCCCGACCGCCGGTCAGACCGTGTGCGTGACCCGCTCGCTCTCCACCCGCTGCGCCAGCCCGGCCTCGGACAGGGCGTCCAGGTTCCGGCACAGCACCACGGACCCGCCGGTGGCCAGCGCCCCGAAGAGCCCCGCCGACAGGCCCTCCCAGGTGTCGTAGCCCAGCCCCGACAGCACCCGGGAGCCGTCCCCGCGCCCGGCCGCGTCCGCGCGGGCCCGCGCCACGAGCTCCGCGTACGAGAACTCCTCGCCGCCGACCACCAGGCCGGGGCCGTCCGCATCCACGGGGGCGAACGGCGCGAACCGGTCGCCCTGCCCCGGCACCTCCACGGCGTAGTCCGCGAACCCGGCGGGCGGCTGCGGGAAGCGGCCGCCCAGCGGGCGCAGCGCGAGCGCGACCCGTTCGCCCTTGCAGGCGCGGGCCTCCTCCAGGGTGTCGGGACCGCTCACCACGAGGTCCGCGTCGGCCGGATCACCGCCGACCTCGGCGACCACTCCGACCGAGGCGCAGGCGAGCAGCCACACGGCGCTCTGCCAGTGCGCGGGCAGCAGCAGCGCGAGCCGGTCGCCCGGCTCGGCGGCCAGGTCGCCCTGGAGCAGATTGGCGGTCTTGGCCACCCAATTGGCGAAGGTGGCGACGGACAATTCCACGCGCTCGCCCGTGGCGTCGTCGTAGAAGGTGACGAGCGGGCGGCCCGGATCCGCGGCCAGAGCGGATCGCAGCAGGTCGGCAGGGGTGCGGTCAGTGGCGTTCACCCGCCCCAGCGTACGCGGGGCCTTCCCCCGTACGGAGGGCAACGGCTCGGCCGTCCAGGGGAGGAGGCTCCCGCCGCCATCGGACGGATCGTCAGTTCTCCGATGGCGGTTCGTGGTGACTGAGTTCAGCATCGCTTCCATGCGTGGATTCCTTGCTTCCTCGATCGGCGTCGCGACGGCTGCCGCCCTGGTCCTGCCGCTCGCCCTCACCACTCCGGCCCTGGCCGCCCAGTCCGGCACGGTCGCCCCCGAGACCCCGGCCGGGTCCACCCAGTCGCTGCCGCTCGTCCCCCTGGGACCCTCGGCCGGCCGGATCCCCGGCGTCCCCGGCATGAGCGCATCGCCCGGCCTGCCCGAAACGCGGGACCTGCCCGAAACACAGGGCCTGGACGCACCCGAGGTCAAGACGTTCTCCCTGGTCGGCGTCGTCTGGGACGACGCCGCCACCCAGCTCCACGGGGCCGTCCAGGTCCGCACCCGCTCCGTGGAAACGGCCGCCTGGTCCGACTGGCAGGACGTGGAGACGCACAACAGCGAGCACGCCGCCGACCCCGACGCGGCGGAACGCGGCTCCGGCCGCGTCCGCGGCAGCACCGCACCCCTGTGGGTCGGCCCGTCCGACGGCGTCGAGGTACGGGTCCAGGCGGAGTCGGCCGCGGAGGCCGGTGGGAAGGCCGGTGGGGCGGGAACCCGGGCCGCGTCCCGCCGTCTTCCGTCCGGCATGCGCATCGAACTCGTCGATCCCGGGGCGGACCGGCCGCCCACGGTCATCGACGGCAAGAACGGCATGCTCGGCGGGGTCGGAGGTCGTCCCGTCGAGGACGACAAGGGTCAGGTGGGCGCCCTGCCCGGCATGACCATGGAGATGACGGAATCCTCCTCCGCCAACCTCCCGCACGCCCCGCTCGGCGCCCACGAGATCGTCGCCCTCGACAAGGCCGACTCCACCGCCGACGCGATCCTCGCCGGGGAGGGCACCGTCGGGAAGGCAGCCCCCTACATCGGGCCGCGCCCGCGCATCGTCACCCGGCAGGGGTGGGGCGCCGACGAGAGCCTGCGCGAGAAGGGCTTCGTCTACACGAACACCGTCAAGGCCGCCTTCGTCCACCACAGCGCCTCCGGCAACAACTACGCCTGCAAGGACGCCCCGGCGGTACTGCGCAGCCTGTACCGCTACCACGTGGTCAGCAGCGGCTGGCGGGACGTCGGCTACAACTTCGCCGTCGACAAGTGCGGGACCGTCTACGAGGGACGGGCGGGCGGAGTCGCCAAGGCCGTCCTGGGCGCGCACACCATGGGCTTCAACACGGACAGCATGGGCATCGCGGTGATCGGCTCCTACTCGACGACGGCCCCGCCTGCGGCCGCCGTCAACGCGGTAGCGCAGCTCACGGCGTGGAAGCTGGGCCTGTTCGGCGTGGACCCGCGGGCCAAGGCCACCCTGAAGTCGGGTGGCGGCAACCTGTACAAGAAGGGCAGCAGCGTCAAGCTGAACGTCATCTCGGGCCACCGCGACGGCTTCGCGACGGAATGCCCGGGCCGGCTGCTGTACGGGGAACTGCCGCCGACACGGACGTCCTCGGCGAAACTCCAGGGCCGCCCTTGACCTGGCCGGTCGGGGGTGGGGGCGGGGCGGTTCGGGGGCTGCGGGTGGGTCGGGGCCGGTGCGGGTGGGGGCTTGGCTGCGGGTGGGTCGGGGCCGGTGCCGGGGTGGGGTGTCGTCCGGGACGGGCATGATTTATGGCGCCCCGTCCGAGCCGGATTCGCCGGGCGGTACCGCGCGCCAACAAATCACGTTTTAGTCCCGGACGACACCCCACCCCGTCCCCGACCCCGACCTACGGCACACCGCCCCGTTCCGGCCCCCGCCTCACATTCAGCCTCGCCACACACCGAGTCCCGCCGCACCATCAGCCTCACCGGCGTTTGAGGCGCGGGGTCCGGGGCCGAGCCCCGGGGGTTGTGCCCGCAGGTTCGACTTAACGAGCCCCGGCGGCGCTGGAGCCGCCGATCCAGCCCCGCCGGCGTTTGAGGCGTGGGGTCCGGGGCGGAGCCCCGGGGGTTGTGCCCGTACGGTTCGTTCCCGCCGGCGGGTCCGGTGCCCCGATTCAGCCCCGCCGGCGTTTGAGGCGCGGGGTTCGGGGCGGAGCCCCGGGGGTTCGGACAGGCGGGGCGGGTCCGGGCGGCGGGCGGTCGGGGCCCGGTCGACCCGCGGCCGGGGGATAGGCTCGGGGGGTGGCCTCACCCCGGGAACCCGTGACGCGCGCCGGCGTGCGCGGCGGCCGTACCGCCGTCCCGCAGGGCCCCGGCACGCCGGCCGGAGCCGGCTCCAAGGCCCGGATCTGGGCACCCGGAGCCCCGCTGGACCTCGGGCTCACGCTCGGCCCGCTGCGCCGCGGCCCCGCCGACCCCACCTTCCGCACCACCCCCGACGGCTCCGTCTGGCGCGCGACCCGGACCCCCGAAGGCCCCGCCACCCTCCGGGTGGCCCTCCGCGGGGAGGCGGTGGACGCCGAGGCGTGGGGGCCCGGCGCCGACTGGGTCCTCGCGCGACTGCCCGAACTGCTCGGCGCCGGTGACGACCCGGCCGCGTTCGTGCCCCGCCACCGGCTCCTGCACGCCAGCCATCGCCGCCGCCCCGGGCTGCGCCTGACCCGTACCGGGCTGGTCCTGGAGTCGCTGGTGCCGACCGTGCTGGAGCAGAAGGTCACCGCCGACGAGGCGTACCGCGCCTGGCGCCGGCTCGTGCGTCAGCACGGGGAGCCCGCCCCCGGGCCGCTGGACATGTACGTGATGCCCGACGCCCGCACCTGGGCGCTGATCCCGTCCTGGGACTGGCACAGGGCCGGGGTCGACGCCAAGCGGTCCGCGACCATCGTGCGGGCCGCCCGGGTGGCCGCCCGGCTGGAGGAGGCCGCCACGATGGAGCTGCCGGAGGCGGCGCGCAGGCTGGAGGCCGTGCCGGGCATCGGCCCGTGGACCTCGGCCGAGACGCTCCAGCGCAGCAACGGCGCCCCCGACGCGGTGACCACGGGCGACCTGCACCTGCCGGGCATCGTCGGCTACGCCCTGACGGGCGACCGGGACGCCGACGACGCCGTCATGCTGGAGCTCCTCGCCCCGTACGCGGGCCAGCGCCACCGCGCGGCCCGTCTGATCCTGCTGGCGGGCCGCACCCCGCCGCGCCGGACCCCGCGCATGCCGCGCGGGGACATCGGCCTGATCTAGTGCGGTCACGGCCCTAGGGCCTGTCGTCAAACTCCCGTCTGCCTCGTGGCGGCCGGCACGCGCTCCCGCCGCACCGGGCGAAAGCCCGAGTACGTC
>NZ_JANFAK020000386.1 GCF_024721315.2 Streptomyces sp. Isolate_45 | reverse complement strand
CTAAGAAGTCATCTCATTTGGCTAGTCGGCGGTAGCAGATGAGGGTGCAGGCGAGGCTGGTGAAGGCGAGGAAGTGCTCGGCCTTGCGCTCGTAGCGGCGGTGTAGTCGTCGGCAGCCGGCGAGCCAGGACATGGTTCTTTCGACGACCCATCGGTGGCGGCCGAGCCGTTGTGAGGACTCGATGCCTCTGCGGGCGATGCGGTGTTTGATGCCGCGTCCGCGTAACCATCGTCGCAGGTGGGTGTAGTCGTAGCCCTTGTCCGCGTGGAGCTTGCCGGGCTTGCGTCGTCGGCGTCCGCGGCGTGAGCGGATGGGTGGTATGCCGCGGACGAGGGGCTCGAGGGCCTGGCTGTCGTGCAGGTTGGCGCCCGGGATTGCGACGGGCAGGGGCAGACCGGTCCGCTCGGTGATCAAGTGGATCTTCGAGCCGTACTTGCCCCGATCGACAGGATTCGGACCTGTCAGGTCCCCCTTTTCAAGGCCCTCATGTTCACCGAGTCGATGGCGCAGCGGGACCAGTCGAGCTCGCCGCGAGCACCGAGTTCGTCGAGGACCAGGCGGTGGAGCTTGGCCCACACGCGGGCCTTGCTCCATTCGGAGAACCGTCGGTGGGCTGTCGCCCCCGAGGGGCCGAATGATGCCGTGGGCAGCTGCTGCCAGGTGCAACCCGACGTCGCGACGAACACGATCGCGGCCAGTACTTCACGGTCACCGTGCCGGCGGCGTCCACCGCCTTGGGGCCGCGACGGCGCCTCCGGCACCACCCGTTGGAACAGCACCCACAACTCATCCGGCACCAGCCGTTCAACGATCCCCACCATGACTGACAGCCTACCCACGAAGCCCAAATGAGATGACCTCT
>NZ_JANFAK020000385.1 GCF_024721315.2 Streptomyces sp. Isolate_45 | reverse complement strand
CCGGTCCGTTGTCGGACGCGGACCGGACCACCCCGCTCCTGCCCCGCCACCCCGCCTACGTCATCTTCACCTCCGGCTCCACCGGCCGCCCCAAGGGCGTCATGGTCGAACACGAAGCCATCGTCAACCGACTCCGCTGGATGCAACACACCTACCAACTCACCACCGAAGACCGCGTACTGCAAAAAACACCCGCCGGATTCGACGTATCCGTCTGGGAATTCTTCTGGCCCCTCACCCAAGGCACCCCCCTCGTCATCGCCCGACCCGACGGACACAAAGACCCCGAATACCTCACCCAACTCATCAACCAACAACACATCACCGTCCTCCACTTCGTCCCCTCCATGCTCACCGCCTTCCTCGGCGAAACCACCCTCACCAACCTCCCCACCCTCCGCCTCGTCACCTGCTCCGGCGAAGCCCTCCCCACCGAACTCGTCAACCGCTTCCACACCCCCACCACCCACATCCAACTCGCCAACCTCTACGGCCCCACCGAAGCCGCCGTCGACGTCACCGCCACCACCTGCACCCCCCACACCAACACCGAAAACCGCACCACAGCCCCCATCGGCACCCCCATCTGGAACACCCGCACCTACGTCCTCGACCACAACCTCAACCCCGTACCCCCCGGCACCCCCGGCGAGCTCTACCTCGCCGGCACCCAACTCGCCCGCGGCTACCTCACCCGCCCCGACCTCACCGCCGAACGCTTCACCGCCGACCCCTACGGACCCCCCGGCACCCGCATGTACCGCACCGGCGACCTCGCCCAATGGCTCCCCAACGGCCACCTCCACTACCTCGGCCGCACCGACGACCAAATCAAACTCCGCGGCTTCCGCATCGAACTCGGCGA
>NZ_JANFAK020000384.1 GCF_024721315.2 Streptomyces sp. Isolate_45 | reverse complement strand
AGACCGTGTCCTATGTGGTGAGGCGGACGAGCCGTTTGTAGCAGCAGAGGGCGGCGGCGAGACCGAGAAAGGCCAGGTAGTTGCGGGGGTGGCGTTCGTAGCGGTGGTTGAGCCGGCGGTAGCCAGTGAGCCAGGACATGGTCCGCTCAATCACCCACCGGCGCCGTCCGAGTCGTTCCGATGACTCGACGCCCTTGCGTGCGATACGGACCCCGATCCGTTTGCCGCGGAGCCATTTCCGCAGGTGAGGGACGTCGTATGCCTTGTCGGCGTGGAGACGTTGGGGTTTGAAGTGGCGGCCGCGGTGAGGGTCGTGTCTCGTTTGGTGACCTGTGATCATGGGCTTCAGGGCGAGGCTGTCGTGGGTGTTGGCGGCGGTGAGGCCGACGAGGAGGGGAAGCCCGTTCGCGTCCGACAGGACGTGCATCTTGGAGCCCGGCTTGCCTCGGTCCACGGGGCTCGGACCTGTGAGTTCGCCCCTTTTTTAGCCCTCACGTGGGCCGAGTCGAGGACGGCTCGGGAGAGATCGAGGAGCCCGGCGTCGTCGAGGCGGTGCAGGATCTCCTCGTGCAGCCGGCCCCATACACCTGCCCGTGACCAGATCAGGAACCTGCGGTGGGCCGTGGACTTCGATATCCCGAAACAGGGTGGCAGTGATCGCCAGGCGCATCCGCTGACCAGGACGTAGATGATCGCCGCGAACAGCGTCTCGTCAGGCGTGTCCTGCGTCCCGCCGCCCTGCGACCGCACCTTCGACGGTGGGATCAGCGGCTCCGCGATCTCCCACAGTCCGTCCGGAACAATCCAACTCCAAGTACCCCGCCCCATACCGAGGTCAACGACGCCTCACCACATAGGACACGGTCTAAGAAGTCATCTCATT
>NZ_JANFAK020000383.1 GCF_024721315.2 Streptomyces sp. Isolate_45 | reverse complement strand
GGCTCCGGAGCCCCCGGAGCCGGCCCCGCCGGAGCCTGAGGCGGAGGATCCGGTCGGGCTGTACGCCGACGGTCCGGGCGTGCCCTCCGACACCGCGGCGGACGCCGAGGTGCCCGTCGGCGACGCCGTGCCCGTACGGGTTCCCGGGGCGGCCGCACTGCCCCGGATCCTCGACATCCAGCGGGCCCTGCGCGCCCTCCAACGACACCGCCCGCCCGGGCGGCCCACCCGTACCGTCCTCGACGAGAACGCCACCGCGGAGGCGAGCGCCCGCGCCCTCGGCCTGGTCATCCCCGTCTTCCGGCCGGAGAGCCGGCGGGAGGCGACCGTCCGCCTGGTCATGGACGCCTCCCCGTCCATGGCGGTGTGGCAGGAGATGTTCGAGGAACTGAGGGCGGTCTGCGAACGGCTGGGCGCCTTCCGGGACGTCCAGGTGCACCGGCTGCACCGCCTCGCGGACGGCACCCCCGCCGTCGGTCGCGGCCCCGCGCCCGGCGTCGGCCTGCGCTCGGGCGACCAACTGCGCGACCCCACCGGACGGGCCCTGACCATGGTGGTGTCCGACTGCGCCGGGCCGCTGTGGCGCGAGGGCGAGGCGCAGCGACTGCTGTACCGGTGGGCCCAGTGCACCCCCTGCGTGGTGGTCCAGCCCCTGCCGCAACGCCTGTGGGGCCGCAGCTGGCTGCCGACCGAACGCGGCGTGCTGGAGCGCACCGAGGACGGGGCGGGCGGCCCGGGCGGGGGCCGGCTGCGCTTCCGCCGGGACCGGCCGCCGCGGCCCGGTCG
>NZ_JANFAK020000382.1 GCF_024721315.2 Streptomyces sp. Isolate_45 | reverse complement strand
GGTCCCGCTCGCCCTCGGGGGCGGAGCGGGTCCCGGCCCGGCCGGTTTCCGGGGTCACCGGTAGATGAGCAGCTCCGCCTCCGCGGCGCCTTCCAGTTCGTAGCGGGTCGCGACCAGCGGACGTCCGGAGTAGAGGCGGATCAGCGTCGCCGCGTCGCCGGCGAAGCGGGCAGGGCGGCGGCCGGGCTCGGCATTGCCCAGGTCCAGCGGTTCCGCGTGACCGTCGATGTGGGCGAGCAGCCGCGGCGTGTCCCGCTTGCGGCTGGTGGTGCGGAGCAGGGGCAGCGCGAGCGCGAGACTGCCCCCGCCGTACGCCCCGGGTGCCCCGAAGGCCTCGCGGACGTCGCCCGCGTGGATCCACTCCCCCAGTGCCACCGCGTCCAGCGTGCCGTCGCCCGCCGCGATGGCCGCTCCGGCTTCCGTGAGCCCGCGTTCCAACTCGTCGATGATCCGGGACACGGACCAGTCCGCCCGTTCGGCCACATCGGCCGCGTTCGCCGCGGGCAGGAACACCCCCTCCTCCAGCCGTCCCTCGACGATCCGGACGAGGGCGGCCGCGCAGTGGGCCAGGACGTCCCGCGCCGTCCACCCGGGACACGCGGTCCGCAGCCCGTACGAGCTCTCGGGCGTACGGCGCAAGAGCGGGAGCAGCGCGTCCCGTTCGGTGCGCAGCAACAGGTCCGGGAGCCAGGGGTCGCGTACTTCGCGAACGGTTTCCACCGCGGTCAGTAGCGGTAGTGGTCGGGCTTGTACGGGCCCTCGACGGGGACGCCGATGTAGGCGGCCTGTTCGGGGCGCAGGGTGGTGAGGCGGACGCCGAGGGCGTCGAGGTGGAG
>NZ_JANFAK020000381.1 GCF_024721315.2 Streptomyces sp. Isolate_45 | reverse complement strand
AGGGCGGTGCCGACCTGCTCGTCGTCGAACCGGGCGATCGGCAGGATCTTCGACGCGTGGACGATCGCCGAATCCAGACCCGCCTTCACACACTCGTCCAGGAAGACCGAGTTCAGCAGCACACGCGCGGCCGGGTTCAGACCGAAGGAAATGTTCGAGAGACCGAGCGTGGTCTGGACGTCGGGGTGGCGGCGCTTGAGTTCGCGGATCGACTCGATCGTGGCGATGCCGTCCTTGCGGGACTCCTCCTGACCCGTGCAGATCGTGAACGTCAACGTGTCGATGAGGATGTCCGACTCAAGAATCCCCCAATTCCCCGTCAGATCGTCGATCAGGCGCTCCGCGATGGCGACCTTGTGCTCGACCGTGCGGGCCTGACCCTCCTCGTCGATGGTGAGCGCGATCAACGCCGCACCGTGCTCCCGCGCCAACGCGGTCACCTTCGCGAAACGCGACTCCGGGCCGTCCCCGTCCTCGTAGTTGACCGAGTTGATGACCGCCCGGCCACCCAGCTTCTCCAGACCCGCCTGAAGGACCGGAACCTCGGTGGAGTCGAGCACGATCGGCAAAGTGGAGGCCGTCGCGAACCGGCCCGCCAGCTCCCGCATGTCCGCGACACCGTCACGACCCACGTAGTCCACGCACAGGTCCAGCATGTGCGCGCCCTCACGGATCTGGTCGCGGGCCATCTCCACACAGTCGTCCCAGCGGGCCTCCAGCATCGCCTCACGGAACTTCTTCGACCCGTTCGCGTTCGTCCGCTCACCGATCGCCATGTACGAGGTGTCCTGCCGGAACGACACCGTCTGGTAGAGGGAGGCCGCACCCGGCTCCGGCTGCGGGGACCGCTCGGTCACGGCCCTCCCCCGCACCCGCTCCACGACCTGCCGCAGGTGCTCGGGCGTGGTGCCGCAGCAGCCACCGACCAG
>NZ_JANFAK020000380.1 GCF_024721315.2 Streptomyces sp. Isolate_45 | reverse complement strand
TGCTGACGGCGAGCAGGTGGGTGTCGCCGTCGATGCCGGCCTCGGCGGTGGTCCGCACGCCCGAGGGGATCTCGCCGCCCTCCTCCTGGACGTTCCCGAACTTCGACCAGGTCCCGTTCGGGTTGCGGACACCGTGGAACAGTGCCCCGCCCGACTCCACCGCGACCTGCGCCCGCCACTGGCCGGACGGCGCGGGCGGCGTCACCACTTCGCCGCAGTTCTTGCTGGTGAGCGTCGAACCCATGCTGAACGGGACGCCGTTGAAGACGGACTGCTTGACCGTGCCCTGGTACTGCTGCTCGTAGTGCAGGTGGGCCCCGGTGGAGTTGCCGGTGTTGCCGACGATGCCGATCTTCTGGCCGCGGGTGACGCGCTGTCCGACGGTGACGTCGTGGTCGTTCAGGTGGGCGTACAGCGTCTTGGAGCCGCCGCCGTGGTCGATGACCACGTACTTGCCGTAGCTGGTGGTGAGGGACTTCACGATGCTGACCGTGCCGTCGGCGCTGGCGAGGACCGGCTGGTTCTCCGTCGAGGAGCCCCGCGTCCAGTCGATGGAGAGGGTGGACGGGCTGTGGCCGCCGTACGTCTTGCCCAGCCAGGACTGCTGGCAGCTGAAGGGCATCTGGTAGGCGGGGCCCGCCGCGTGGGAGGGCGTGGCGGCGAAGGCGATCAGACCGGAGGCGGCCAGGGCCATGCCGGTGGCGGAGGTCAGGACGCGGCGGGAGAAGGTGAGAGACATGGGGATTCCTCGAAAGTTCGGGTGGGGGGCGCGGCGCGGGCCGGCGCGGGTCAGTTGAAGGTGCCGGTGAGGGCGACGCCGTCACGGGCGGCGGGAACGCCGGTCAGGTCGACGGTGCCGACGGCGGTCCAGTTGCCGCTGACCTGGCGGACCGTGTGCAGGACCCGACCGTCGGCGGCCACGAACGCCACCTGGAGCTCG
>NZ_JANFAK020000379.1 GCF_024721315.2 Streptomyces sp. Isolate_45 | reverse complement strand
CCCCCCCCCCCCCCCCCCCCCCCCCCCCGCCCCCCCCCCCCCCCCCCCCCCCCCCCCCCCCCCCCCCCCCCCCCCCCGCCGTCCGAAGTGTGGGCGCGCCCGCCGGACGTCAGCTGCCGCTGCGGCGGTACCCGCGACGCGGCGCCGGCACGGTACGCAGCCGGCGCGCACCGGCGGCCCGGGGGAACTGGTCGCGCTTGACGGGCGCGGCAGGTGCCGCAGCCAGGAGCGCGATGAGAGCAACGACCGCGAGGAGGATGAGCGCGGTAACCATGGTCATCTCCTTCTCTTTCGCCGGGTACTGATTGCAGATCACTACCAAGTGTTACCAGAACGCGACACCTTAAACACGAGGGGTAGCGGAAGGCGGTTTCCGGCGGCGCTCCACCGACATCAATTCCCGTGCCGGAAGATGTGGTTGTGCCGGTCGCCTCAAGGAGGCGGCACCGGACCCGGCGAGGCCGCACCGGCGGCCGGACGCCAAAAACGCCCGTCAGGCAAGGCCTGACGGGCGCCGAGGAAGTAGTCGGTGTCACGCTCGAACCGGACCCCCGGCACGACGGCCCGCACATGCGCCCATATCCCGGGCGCCACGCGGTACTCGCCCGCCACCATCCAGTGATCGTCACCCAGCACGAAGAGGTGCCTGATCGCCAGGAACTGTTCCCGCGAGAGGCAAACGGACTCGACCAGCTCCTCGTCCGCGCCACCGAAGCCGGTCAGATCCCAGGCAAGGTTGTAGCCGTCGGCGAATGGATAGTCGCTGCTCACCGCCTCAAGCTAGGCGCCGCCCAAGCCCACCCGCACCTGCTTTTCGGGGGGGTGGGGGGTGGGGTCGGGGGCGGGGGGCTGTGGTGGGGGTGGGTCCGGTCTGTCGGTGGGGTCGGGGGGTGGGCGGGATGTCCTTTGCCCCAAAAACGGCGGGTTTTGGGGGTTACCCCCCAGATTCGGACCAACC
>NZ_JANFAK020000378.1 GCF_024721315.2 Streptomyces sp. Isolate_45 | reverse complement strand
GCTCCCGCCCGGCGCGGGCTCCGGCGACGACGGCCCGCACGGGGTGGCGGACCGGCGCGCGCGGATGGCCGCGGCCCTCGGGGTGGGCCCCGCCGCGCCGTTGCCGGAGGTGGCACGCCGGCTGGCGCTCGCGCTGCTGGGCGATCCGGAGCGGGCGTACGGGGAGGACGTGCGCGACGGACTGGCCGAACTACCGGCCCTCCGGATCCTGGTGCTCGACCGGCTCGACGCCCTGTCCGCGGGCGACCCCGCCGCCGGGGTCCGGCTGTTCGAACACACCGGGATGCGGCTGGGCGCGGCGGAGGCGGTACCGCACCTGCGGATGTGCGCGCGGGCCACGGAGGTGGCGTGGGCGCAGGCGGACCGGGTCGTCGCACTGGACACCCTCCTCGGGGACTGCGGGGTCTCCCTCTACGCCGAGCCGCTGGTGCTGCGGACCGGGATGCGGCTGGTGTGGGGCGCGGAGCCGCTCCCCGCGGACGAGGCCCGGCTGGTGCTGGCGACGACGGGTGCGCCGGTGCACCGCGACGCCGGTACCTGGGACCTGCTCGCCCTGGCGGCGGCGCGGGCCCCGGCCGGGGACCCGGCGGCGTCGGACCTGGCACGTGAGGTGTTGGGCCACTTCGCGGCGGAACTCCCCGAGCGGCTGCGGCGGGAACTCCTGCTGGTGGAGACGGCCCCCGGGTCGGACGACGCGCGGGACGCGGCGCGCGGGACCGCGCGCGCGGACGACCGTCCGGCCGCCCGGACGGCGGCGGGGACCCGGGCCGGGAGCGGCGGGGGGGGGGGGGGGGGGGGGGGGGGGGGGGGGGGGGGGGGGGGGGGGGGGGGGCGGGGGCGGGGCGTCGTGGTGGTGGTGGTGGGTGGTTTGTGTGTTTTTTTTTC
>NZ_JANFAK020000377.1 GCF_024721315.2 Streptomyces sp. Isolate_45 | reverse complement strand
AGTCGGCGAGCATGCCTTCCCTGAGCCGGGTCAGGGTGCGGGTGAGGATGCGGGAGATCTGCATCTGGGAGATGCCGAGGCGTTCGCCGATCTGCGCCTGGGTCATCTCCTGACCGAAGCGCATCCGCAGGATGAGCCGGTCACGGCCCGCGAGACCCTCCAACAACGGGGCGAGGGTACGGAAGTCCTCGAAGAGCTCCAACGCGGGATCCTCGTTGCCGAGGACCTCGGCCAGCGGCCGCACAGCCCGTTCGGAGGACTCGTCCGCCTCACTGTCGAGGGGCTGACTGGAGTGACCGTTGGCCGCGACGAGACCCTCTATGACTTCCTCGTCGGTCAGTTCCAGATGCTCGGCCAGTTCCCGCACCGTCGGCGCCCGGTCCAGGACCGCGTGCAGCTCCTCCTTGCCGCGCGCCAACTCGATGCGCAGTTCCTGCAGGCGCCGCGGGACGCGGACGGCCCAGGTCGTGTCCCGGAAGTGCCGCTTGATCTCCCCGGTGATGTACGGCAGCGCCAAGGTCGCGAACTCGTTGCCCAGGGCCGGGTCGAAACGGTCGATCGCCTTGATCAGACCGATCGTGCCGACCTGGATGATGTCCTCGATGTCCGTACCGTCGGTCCGGTTGCGGAAACGGCGCGCGGCGAACTGCACCAGCGACAGATTCATCTCGATCAGCGTGTTACGGACGTACTGACGCTCACGGGTGCCCTCGTCCAAAGTGCGGAGCCGCTCGAAGAACGTCCTGGACAGTGCCCTGGCATCCTCCGGCGCGACCTCACGGGGCTCGGCGATCCGGGGCAGCCCCTCGGGAAGTCGCGTGGTCCCCGTCACCGCCCCGGTCGTTCCGACCGCTACGTGCGTGGTGAGGGTTTCCATCTCATCTCCCCAAGTACTCGGTTCCGTCGCCCGGTTCGGCCCCGGGCTCCGCTGACTGTGCGCTGCCCCCAGAGCATCGCGCCCAACACCCACACCCGTCAAGCAATACGCGAAACAAGTTTCGTGAGTCATGTTGCTGTTCA
>NZ_JANFAK020000037.1 GCF_024721315.2 Streptomyces sp. Isolate_45 | reverse complement strand
CCCCCCCCCCCCCCCCCCCCCCCCCCCCCCCCCCCCCCCCCCCCCCCCCCCCCCCCCCCCCCCCCCCCCCCCGCGGGGTGTTCCGCCGTCCCCGTCCGATTCCTACCGGGCGGGGTGGTCGGAGGTCCGCCGGCGGGCGGCCATCAGGGCGTGGACGAGCACGCCCGCGAAGAGGAACAGGACGCCCTGGTAGACGGCCGCGTGGCCGGAGCCCGCGACGAGCCACATGGAGAAGCCGAAGGCCAGGCAGGCCATGGTGGCGTCGCGGACCAGGCGGCCGCGCGAGACCTCCTCGGCGCGCCCGGAGGCGAGGAAGTAGAGCTGCGCGGCGGTCGACAGCAGGTACGGGACGGTCGCGGTGAAGGTCGTGACGAGGACCAGGACCTCGAAGACGCCCTCGGAGCCGGCCGTGTAGTTGTAGACCGTGAGGCCGGAGGCCAGGACCACGGTGACGAGGACGCCCGCCACCGGGACGCCGCGCCGCTTCGCCGCGAAGACCTTCGGGAAGAGCCCGTCCTTGGCGGCCGCGTACGGGGTCTGCGCGCTGAGCAGGGTCCATCCGTTGAGCGCGCCGACCATCGACACCACCGCGGCGCAGGCGACGAGCGTGCCGCCCCAGGTGCCGCCGAACATGGCGTTGACGGCGTCGCTGAAGGGGGCCTGCGAGGAGACCAGCGCGTCGTGGGAGACCAGGCCGAAGACGGCGAGGGTGCCGAGCAGGTAGACGGTGGCCGCGCCGGCGGTGCCGAGGACGGTGGCGCGGCCGACGTTGCGGGCCGGATCGCGGACCTCGCCGGCGCTGACGGCCGCCGACTCGACGCCCAGGTAGCTGAAGAGCAGGATCGCGGCGGACGCGGAGACGGCTCCGACGGCGCTCTGGTCGGTGGCCCGGAACGGTCCGAGGTTCGCCGGGTCGAAGAAGAACAGCCCGCCGACGGCGACCAGCAGCAGCGGCGCCAGCTTCAGTACGGTCGCCACGACCTGGACGGCGCCCACGTACCGGGTGCCCGCCAGGTTGGCGAGGGCGGGCAGCCACTGGACGGCGAGGGCCGCCAGGCACATGGACCACTTGTGGTCCCCGATCCCGGGGAACAGCACCGTGAGGTATCCGACGGCCGCCACCGCGAGGGCGGCGTTCGAGACCCAGGTCGTGATCCAGTAGCTGTAGGCGGCGAGGAAGCCCGCGAAGTCACCGAACGCGGCACGGACGTAGACGTACGGTCCCCCGGTGCGGGGGTGCCGCTCGGCGAGGCGGCCGAAGACCAGGGCGAGGGCGATCGCACCGAGGGTCAGGACGGCGAACGCGACCAGGCTGATGGTGCCGAAGGGTGCCACCGAGGCCGGTAGCAGGAAGATCCCACCGCCGATGATGTTGCCCATGACCAGGCAGAA
The DNA here is from genome assembly GCF_024721315.2 of Streptomyces sp. Isolate_45. Lineage (GTDB taxonomy): Bacteria > Actinomycetota > Actinomycetes > Streptomycetales > Streptomycetaceae > Streptomyces. Next base: position 61,528 of record NZ_JANFAK020000037.1, on the reverse strand, counting down.
GGCGACCGGGAGGCCGAAGCGGCGGGCGTGCGGGCCACCATCACCCGCGACGGTGGGGTCCGTGACTGCTGCGGGGCCCGTGGCCCCGGTGGTGGTCGGGGCTGCGGTGCTGGTCATCGGTGGTGCGCCTCGGAATGTCTCACATGTTGGGCAGGACGCCCCATGGTCGGCCACCGTGAACTCCGTACCAAATCACCGGGTTTCGTCCGGTGCGGGCACCCCTGCGGAAGGAAAGCTTCCACCCGGGTCGGGCTCCTGCCGGGGATCCTCCGCCGGCCGGTCCGTGAGCGGGACCTGCGGGCCGTCCGCCTCCCGCAGCCAGCGGCGCAGGACGACGTGCACCGCCTCGGCGCCCACCAGCTCCGAGCCCGGATCGGACAGCTCCGTGGGCCACATCAGGAACGGGTGCGCCTGCTCCCCGCCCAGGCCGCCGTGCGAGCCGATCTGTTCCTCGAAGGCGTGCACGGCGCCGCTCATCGGGTCGTAGGCCGAGTTGACCATGATGTCGGCCACGTGCGGGAAGGAGTCCGTCCGGCGGACCGCATCGGCCGCGCCCGGCCCGAACGGCGCCAGCAGCTCCTCCGCCGCGCCCGGGGCGTCCAGCCGCGCCGAGGCGCCGTCCGGCCCCAGCACCTCGCCGTCCACCAGGAGGAAGCCCACCCCGGGGTGGTTGGCCAGGGTGGCCAGCAGGGCGGGGTGGGCCCGCTCGATCCACCGGCGCGTGGCCCGGCCGGGCAGGTCCGGGAAGGAGATCAACGCGAGGTTGCCCGAGGCCAGGACCACCGGGTCGGAGCCCGCCGGCGGCCTGGCCTCCTCGCCCTCGTCCTCGGGTCGGCCCAGGGCCGCCAGCACGGCCGCGCGGGCCTCGGCCCCGCTGCGCGTGCCGCCGGCCCGCCGCGAGACGGGCAGCCCGCAGCCCGCGCGGACGAGGTCCTTCAGCGTCAGCCCGTACCTGCCCAGGAAGGTCTCCCCCGGGCTCTGGCCGTGGTCGGAGAGCAGGACGAAGCGGTAGCCGCGCGGGGCGTGCTCGGCCGCCCGGGCGATCAGCGCGAGGCTCCGGTCCAGCCGTGCCAGCACCCGGTCGGTGTCGCCGCCGCGCGGACCCGAGTGGTGGGCGACCTCGTCGTAGGCGACCAGGTCGGCGTAGACGGCGGCGCGGCCCGCCAGTACGTCCCCGATCACCGCCGCGACGACCACGTCCCGCTCGATCACCGTCGCGAAGGCCCGGATGATCGGGTACAGCCCGCCGCGCGCCACCCTCGGCTCGATCCTGCGGGCGCGGGAGCGCAGCGACTGTCCGATCTCGCGGCCCACCTCGGCGGTGAAGGACAGGGCGGTGCGGACGGCGTTCGCCGGGTCGGAGAAGTACGCGAAGTAGCCCGCGCGGGAGCGGTTGTCGCGCCCCCGCCGGGCCGCGACGGACAGCACCAGCGCCAGCTGGTCGGCCCCGCCGCTGAACAGGTTGCCCCGGCTGGCGCCGTCGAGGGTGAGCAGCCCGGCGTCGCCGGTGCGGCGCACGGCCCGGCGCTGGAGCTCGGCCGCGCTCGTGGGCCGGTTGCAGACCATCACCTCGCCGGTGTCCTTCTCGTACCAGCGGAAGGCCGGTACGTCGAAGTTCGAGCCGTGCAGGATGCCGAGTTGGCTGGCGCCGGTCTGGCTGGACCAGTCCGTACGCCAGGACGCGAGGCGGTGGCTGCGCTCCAGCCAGTCCGCCACCGTCGGCATCAGCCCGTCCGCGGCCGCCCGGCGCAGCACCTCGTACCCGACGCCGTCCAGCTGGAGGAAGACCACCCCGGGTGCGGCCCGCGCCTCGCCCGGGGCGCCCGCGCGGCGCCGGCGGCGCCGCCTTCGGTCGGCGAGCCGGTACAGCCGCCGCCGGTACGCCTCGTCGTCGCGGACCGCGAGGGCGGTGGAGGTGGCGGACGCCACCGCGGACATCACCGCGGCGACGACGACGGCCGTCTCGGGGGCGACCGCGCCGCGGCCGTCCGGGATCAGGCTGAGCGCCATCAGCAGGATCGAGCCGTTGAGGAAGAACACGAGCAGCCCGAGCACCAGCGCGGGCACCAGCAGCAGGGCCCGTACGAGCACCGGCCACACCAGCGCGCTCAGCAGTCCGAAGGCCCCGGCGGCCCAGGCGGCGGTCAGCGCGATCCGGGTGACGCTGTCGCTGTCCGAGGACTGGAGGCGGAAGTCGGGCAGGATGCCGGCGAGGACGAGCATGGTGAGCGTGGACACCGCCCACACGATCACCACCCGCATCAGCGCACCGCCCGCGGCCCGCCAACGCCAACGCCGTCGCCCCACGCCCGTTCCCCGTCTTCCGTCCCGGGCCGCGCACCGTCGGCGACCCCTCCGGCCAGCGTCGCACAGGCCGGTGGGGCGGTGCGGTGGACACGGGTGCCGCACGGACGTACGGCGGGTGGGGCCGGGCCGTGGGGGTGCGGAGGGGAGGTCTACGTGCCGTCGTAGCCGGCGGTCGGCATGGAGAGCCGTCGGTGCACCTCGGCCTTCATCGCCGAGGTGTAATGCGGTTCGTCGAGCCCGGCGGTCTCCAGCCGTACGCCGCGCCGTTCGCACTCGGCGGCGAACTCGTCGACCGAGCTCAGCGCCCGGGCCAGGACCCGCCTGTTGGGGGCGACGAACAGGTCGATCTGGCCGGCGTCGACGTCGCACCACAGTCCGCAGTGGTCGGCCCGCAGCCCGTAGAAGAGCAGGTGCCGGGTGACCACGTAGCCCTGGTCGGCAGCCCAGCGCGCGCACATGGCGTGCTGGCTCCGGGTGTCCACGGCGAAGGGATCGGTGTCGAGTTCCTCAAGCGGGGCCAGGCTGGCGATCGCGGCCACGCGCAGCTCATCCATGGCGCCCGACCCTACTCCGATCCGGGCCCGCGGAGGAGGGGACCGCGAGGATCGGATCCGGGAGGGCCGCGTCCGCGCGTATCGCTCCGGGCGCGCCTGGGGGCGCGTGCCGGACGTCGTGAGGCAGACGGGAGTGTGACGACAGGCCCTAAGCTCGGGAGGAGCGGGGACCGAGGGAGGGAGGGCCGGGGTGTCGGTCGAGATCACCTGGTGGGGACACGCGACGTGCACGGTGCGGGACTCGGGGGTGCGGCTGCTGACCGATCCGCTGTTCGCCCGTCGGCTCGCGCACCTGCGGCGGCGACGCGGGGCGCCGCCCCCGCCCGAGGCGGCCCGGGCCGACGTGGTGCTGGTGTCGCACCTGCACTCCGACCACCTGCACCTGCCGTCCCTGGCCCGCGTGCCGCGCGGTACCCGGCTGTTGGTGCCGCGCGGGGCGCGCCGGGCGGTGCCGGGTCTGGAGCGGCTCGCCGAGCTGCGTGACCTGGTGCTGGCGGAGGTGGCCCCGGGCGACGAGGTCGCCGTACGGGACGACGTGCGGGTACGGGTGGTCAGTGCGCGGCACGACGGGCGGCGACTGCCGTTCGGGCCGCAACGGTCGCCCGCGCTCGGGTACGTCGTCGAGGGCGCGTCGCGGACGTACTTCGCCGGGGACACGGGCCTGTTCGACACGATGGCCGAGGAGGTCGGGCCGGTGGACGTGGCGCTGCTGCCGGTGGGCGGCTGGGGGCCGTACCTGGGGCCGGGGCACCTGGACGCGGAGCGGGCGGCGCGGGCGCTGGCGGACCTGGCTCCCGCGGCGGCGGTGCCGGTGCACTACGGGACGTACTGGCCGATCGGCATGGACGCGGTGCGCCCGCACGAGTTCCACGCGCCCGGCGAGGAGTTCGCCCGGCACGCGCTGCGGCTCGCGCCGAAGGTGACGGTACGCGTGCCGGCCCACGGGGAGCGGGTGCGGCTTCCGTGATCCCGTGGCGGGAGGCGGCGTCGGCCGCCGGTCAGGTGCCGCCGGAGACCACCCAGCAGGCGGTCGGGTACCCGGCGCTGTTCGTGCTGGTGGCGTTGGGCGCGCTGGTGCCGGTGATCCCGACGGGGGCTCTGGTGAGTACGGCGGCCGTGGTGGCGTTCCACCACCAGCCTTGGCCCTTCGGGCTGTTGCTGGTCTTCGGAGTGTCCGCGTCGGCGGCGTTCCTCGGGGACGTCACGCTGTACTGGCTGGGTCGGCGCGGGGTGCGTTCGCGCGGCGGCTCACGGTGGCTGGAGTCGCTGCGCGGCCGGGCCACGCCGGAGCGGCTGGAGCGGGCGCAGGCGAAGCTCGACGAGAACGGCGTCACGGTACTGGTGCTGTCGCGGCTGGTCCCGGCGGGCCGGATCCCGGTGATGCTGGCCTGCCTGCTGGCCGGGATGCCGCTGCGGCGCTTCGCCCGGGGCGACGCCCCGGCCTGCCTCGCCTGGGCGGCGACGTACGGACTGATCGGAATCCTGGGCGGGTCGCTGTTCTCCGAGCCGTGGAAGGGCGTGGCGCTGGCCGTCGGCCTCACCCTGCTGATCAGCGCGGGCCCGGCCGTGTGGCGGCGGGCACGACGGTAGGCGCCGCCCCGCCGGTGCCGGGGGTCACGGGCCGGGGGTCCGGTGGGCCCAGGGACGGACGGCTTCGAGCTGGGCCGCGACCTGGAGGACGGTCGTCTCCTGGTGTTCCCTGCCGACCAGTTGGACGGCGAGCGGGAGTCCGTCCGAGCCGAAGCCGGCCGGGACGGAGGCCGCGGGGTGACCGGTGACGTTCCACAGGGCGGTGTAGGCGATCATCGGGAGCGAGCGGACCATCGCGCCGACCGTCCCCACCCCGTCGAGCGATCCGACGTCCCGGGGCCGGGCGGCCAGGGTCGGCGTGAGCAGCAGATCCGCCCCGGCGAAGCAACGACCGGCCCTCGCCGCCAGCCGTTCGCCCGCGCGGACGGCCCGTTCCACCACGGCCCCGGACACCGGCCGGGCCAGCCGCAGCGTGCTGCGGGTCCGCCGCTCCAGGAGCTCGGGCCGTTCCACGGCCGCCGCCTCGGCGCGCACGCCCCCGCAGAACTGCGCCACGAAGGCCGCCGTGGTGTCGGGGTAGCGGGGGTCCACCTCCCGTACGTCGTGCCCGAGTTCGCGCAGGATCCGTACGGTGTCGTCGAGGGCGGCGACGTGTTCGGGATGCGGGCGCACCCCGAACACGGCGGGGGTGGCCGAGTAGCCGATCCGCAGCCTGCCGGGTTCCGTCGACGCCGCGTGGACGAAGCTCGTCCGGGCGGGTCGCGCCGTCCAGCGGTCCCCTTCGGCCGGACCGCTGAGGACGTCGTAGAGCAGGGCGCTGTCCAGCACCGTGCGGGTCAGCGGTCCGATCGTGCCGAGGGCGTACCAGAGGTGCGGATGCGGGGCGGTGGGGACGCGGCCGCGCTGCGGCTTGAGGCCGAACAGACCGCAGCAGGCTGCCGGGATCCGGATCGATCCGCCGCCGTCGCCGCCGAGCGCGGCGCCGGCGAGACCGGCGGCGACGGCGGCGGCGCTGCCCCCGCTGGACCCGCCGGTGGTGCGCGTGGGGTTCCAGGGGTTGCGGGCATAGCCGTGCGCGGCCGACTCCGTGAACGGCCACTGGCCGAACTCGGGCATCGTGGTCTTCCCGATGATCACCGCTCCGGCGTCCCGCAGTCGTCGCACGGCCTCGGCGTCGTGCGCGGCCGGCGTGAGGTTGGCGGCGCCGCCGAAGGTGGTCACCTCCCCGGAGACGTCCAGCTCGTCCTTGATCGCGACGGGGACGCCGAGCAGCGGTCCGTCCGCGCCGGGCCCGCCCGCCGCGAGCGCGGCGTCGCGGGCGTCCGCCTCGGCCAGGGCGCGTTCCGCGAGCAGCACGCGGAAGGCGCCGAGGTGGTCCAGCCGCTCGGCCCTGCGCAGCGTCGCCTCCACCAACCGGCGTGCCGACACCTTTCCGGCCCGCACGAGTTCGGCCTGCCGGGCTGCCCCCAGGAACACCAGCTCACGGTCGTCCATCGACGTCCTCCCCATGTTGTCCGACCTGTTCGGCCTGTCCGACGTGTTCGGCCTCTCCGGCCTCTCCGGCCCGTCCTGCCCCGACGCCCCGCCCGGCCGTGCTCGTGATGCCGGGCATGGAGCGCGCCACGCGGAAGCCGACGTCCTCCACCCGGAAGGTCGGGTGGCTGCGGCGGCGCGCGGAGGCCCGGCAGCTCCAGTGTTCGTCGAACCAGCCGCCGCCGCGCAGCACCCGGTAACTCCCGTAGACCTCCGGGTCGTAGACGTCCCAGCACCAGTTCCAGACGTTCCCGAGCATGTCGTACAGGCCCCACGCATTGGGGAGCCTGCCGCCCACCTCGTGGACGCGTTCCCGTGAGTTGCCGCGGTACCAGGCGATCTCGTCGAGGGGCCCGTAGTGCGGTCCGGTGGTGCCGGCCCGGCAGGCGTGCTCCCACTCGGCCTCGGTCGGCAGCCGGTACCCGTCGGCGGATTCATCGCGGTCGACGCCCTCGCCGTCGGGGTGGAGGCGGTGGACGGGTGTGAGGCCCTCGCTCTCCGACAGCGCGTCGCAGAACCGGACGGCGTCCCACCAGGACACGCTCTCGACGGGCAGTCGGTCACCCCGGGCGGCGCTGGGCCGCAGTCCGGTGACCTCCGCGTACCGGGCCTGGGTGACGGGGAGGGCCGCGATCCGGTACGGCGCGAGGTCCACGGCCCAGCTGCGCGACGTCCGCCGGTCCGACAGGGTGACCCGCCCCGCTGGTACGGCGATCATCCCCGGTTCCGCACTCGCGTCCATGAACAGGGGATCCTACGACATGAGTTCGAGGACGGGCGGAGGTCAGTCGGCCAGCTCGGCGAGGACCGAGCCGAGCAGGTCCAGGGCTCCCCGGACGTGCGGCAGGGCCAGGGGGTCCGGGGACTCCAGGGCGGCCAACCGCTGCCGCGGGCCGCTTCCCAGCAGCGGTCCGGTCGACAGCCGTACGCGCAGCGCTCCCAGGTCGTCCGCGAACCGTTGGCCGCCGGGCGTCGCCGAGCCCAGCCGGGCGCCCAGCCAGTCCTCCAGTTCCATCGCGTCGCCCACCCCGTGCCGGGCCAGTCCGGCACGCAGCGGCGTCAGGTCGGCGTACAGGTGCCGACCGGCCTCGGGGGGCCGGGCGAAAGCCCCGGCGGCCAGCAGCACCCGGTGCGCGGCGGCGGCGACCGTGCCGTGGAGGGCGGCGGCCGCGTAGGCCCGTTCGGTGACCGCGTCGGGTTCGTCCAGCGCGTGCGCGGCCGCCCCGGCGACGGGCCCCGCGACCAGGGCGCCGGTGGCGGTGAGGATGTCCAGGGTCCGGGCGCGCAGCCAGGTGCCGCGCGGGGTGCCGGGGAGGCGGAGCACGGCGGCGGGCCAGCCGCCGGGCAGCAGCGCGCCGGAGAGGTCGACGAGGACGGCGACCTGGTCGGGGAGCATCTCGGCGGGACTCAGCACGAGGGTCTCGCGGGGCCGGTGGACGGTGTCGCGCCAGCTCTCGTCGCCGACCACGAACAGGCCCGCGGACTCCGCCGCCTCGCAGGCCTCGCGGAGCATCTCGGGCGGGGGCACGGTCCCCGTCGGGTCGTCGGCCACGGACAGCAGCAGCACGCGCGGGTCGCCGCCCTCGGCCCGGACCCTCCGTACGGTTTCCAGCAGGGCGTACGGGTCCGGTACGCCGCCGCACTCGGCGGGAGTCGGCACGTGGTAGGCCCGCCGTCCCAGCAGTCGGACCTGCGGGGTCCACCAGGCGGGACAGGGGCGGGGCAGCATGACGTCGCCCCCGTACGCGCCGAGCAGGGCCAGCAGCAGGGCGGGGGCGCCGGGCCCCGCGGCCACGTTCTCCGGGGCGGTGGCGAGCCCGCGCCGGCCCCAGTGCCGGCAGGCGGCCTCGCGCAGGGCCTCTCCACCGCCCGGCGGCTCGGGGGCGGCCCGGTCCGCCGCCCCGGCCAGGGCGGCGGTGAGCTCGGGGAGGGCGGGCAGGCCCGGTTCCGGGGCGGGGGGTCCGTAGCGGACGGGCCCGCGCCCCACGGACACCGGCCCCCACGCCCGGGCCGCGCCCAGGCCGTGCGTCGTCCCTTCGGCCATCCCCGCCACTGTGTCCGCCTTCCGCCTTCCGCCACCACTGCCGCTGCCATCGACTGCCACCGACCGGCCCCACCCCTGCCCTTTATACGGTCATTCGGGCCACTGCGCCCGTCGGCCCGCGCGGCGGCCCGCCGAGCCGCAGCCGCCTCCCCTCCCCAGCCGCACACCCACCCCACACCTTTCCCGACAAGCATCGTGTCCACATGTCAAAACGCAGGTCTCATATGTCGGTCGAATCCCCTACCGTGATCACGACGCTTCGACGAGGAGGGGTTCCGCCATGAACGACGCCACCCGTGCCACCCACGAGAACGACGCCCGCACGACCCACGAGACGGCCGTCTACACGCACGGCCACCACGAGTCCGTGCTGCGTTCCCACCGCTGGCGCACCGCCGCCAACTCGGCCGCCTACCTGACCGGGGAACTGCGCGCGGGCATGCGGGTGCTGGACGTGGGCTGCGGACCCGGCACGATCACGGCGGACCTGGCGGAACTGGTCGCCCCCGGCGGCCGGGTGACGGCCGTGGACGCGGCGGCGGACGTGGTCGAGCAGGCCCGAGCCCACGCCGCCGAACGCGGCCTGGCCGGGGCCGTCGACTTCGGTACGGCCGACGTCCACGCCCTGGAGTTCCCCGACGACTCCTTCGACGTGGTCCACGCCCACCAGGTGCTGCAACACGTCGGCGACCCGGTGCGGGCCCTGCGCGAGATGCGCCGCGTGTGCAGGCCGGGCGGCATCGTGGCCGTGCGCGACGCCGACTACGCGGCGATGACCTGGTACCCCGCGACCCCTGGCCTGGAGGAGTGGCTGGACCTGTACCGGCGGGTGGCCCGGGCGAACGGCGGCGAGCCCGACGCCGGCCGCCGGCTGCTGTCCTGGGCCCGCGCGGCGGGCTTCACGGAGGTCACCGCGTCCGCGACGGCCTGGTGCTACGCCACCGCCGAGGAGGTCGCCTGGTGGTCCTCCCTGTGGGCGGACCGTACGACGGCCTCCTCCTACGCGGCCATCGCCACGGACGGCGGCCACGGCACCCGCGCCGACCTGGACGCCGCCGCCCGGGCCTGGCAGGCGTGGGGCGCGACCCCCGACGCCTGGTTCTCCGTCCTGAACGGCGAACTGATCTGCCGCGCCTAGGGTCTGTCGTCGAACTCCCGTCCGCCTCGCGACGTCCGGCACGCGCTCCCGCCGCACCGGGCGAAAGCCCGGCGGTTCCTACGGGCGGCGCCACCAGGACAGGGTGAGGAGCGAGCCGGCGAGCACCAGGACGGCGACGACGCGCAGGCCGAAGGACATCGCCTCGGAGAAGTCCTGCGAGCCGTGGGAGGAGAGGGCGGTGCCGAGGACCCCGACGCCCAGGGCGCTGCCGATCTCGCGCGTCGCGCCGTTCAGGCCCGAGCCGAGGCCGGCCCGGTCCTGGGGCAGGGACGTCATGACCGCCGAGGACAGGACGGGGACGCACAGACCCATGCCCAGGGAGAGGACCACGAGGAAGAGCGCGTAGACGGGATACGGGGTGGAGGCGGTGGCGAAGGAGATCAGGAAGAGGCCGGTGACGATCGCGGCGAGGCCGACGGCGACGACGGCGTCACCGAAGCGTGCGGCCAGGGCGATGCTGCGGCGGGAGGCGACCATCATGCCGACGGCGAGGGGGACGATCGCGCAGCCCGTGAGCAGCGGCGAGTACCCCTTGGCGTACTGGAGGTACTGGGCGTTGACGTAGAACAGCGAGAACAGCCCGAAGAACGCGACGCCGACACCGAGGGAACCGGCGCGCAGCCTGCGGCTGCGGAACAGCCGCGGGTCGATCAGCGGGTGGGCCGTGCGCAGCGAGCGGGCCACGAACAGGGTCAGCAGGACGGCCGACGCGGCGAGCGCGCCGAGCACCCGGACCGAGGTCCAGCCGGCCGAGGGGCCCTCGATGATGCCGTGGAGCAGGGCCGCGGCGGCAGCGACGAGCAGGACCGAGCCGATCGCGTCCAGTGCCGCGGGGCGCCGTTCGCCGCGCGGGGCGAAGCGGGCCGCCAGCAGGCCCAGTACGACGGCGGCCGGTGCGACGGCCAGGAACAGGGCCTGCCAGGGCAGGTACTGCAGGACGAGGCCGCCGCCGATGTTCCCGACGACGCCGGCGATGCCGGTCGCGGCCGTCCACACGGCGACGGCCTGGGGGCGTCCGGCGGGTTCGGTCACCTCCAGCATCAGCGACAGGGTGGCCGGCATCACGAGGGCCGCCCCCACGCCGGTGACGGCCCGTCCGGCGATGAGGACGGCCACGCCCGGGGCCGCGGCGGACAGCAGGGCGCCGGCGGCGACCAGGGCCAGCCCTGTCAGCAGGGCGCCCTTGCGGCCGTGTCGGTCGCCGATCGCGCCGGCGGGTATCAGCAGGCAGCCGAAGACCAGCACGTAGGTGTCGACGATCCACAGCAGTTGGCCGGCGGACGGATCGAGGGGGCTCGCCGCCAGTGCGGGGATCGCGAGGTTGACCGCCGCGACGAGCGACACCACCAGCACGGAACAAGCGGCCATGACCGTGTACACGGCTCGGCGGCCGGCGGGCCGCGGTGTGCGGCGCACTTCAACCAGGTTCATTTCAGGGGTCTTTCGTCCGAGGGAGGGTGACGGGGCCGGCCGTGCTCCCACGGTAGGCTCGCATCGGACTTGCCTTCAAATGCAACCTTGCGAAGAGATAAGTGCACCGCATGCAACTGGATCTGAATCTGCTGATCGCGTTGGACGCCCTGCTCGAGGAGGGCAGCGTCGGCGGCGCCGCCGACCGGCTCAACCTGTCGTCGCCCGCGATGAGCCGGACCCTCGCCCGTATCCGTCGCGCCCTGGGCGATCCGGTGCTGGTCCGGTCGGGGCGGGTCATGGTGCCCACCCCGCGCGCGCTGGCGCTGCGGGCCGAGGTCCACGAGGTCGTCTCGCGGGCCCGGGCCGTCTTCACCCCGGCGGGCGAAATCGACCCGGCACGGCTGGAGCGGGTCTTCACCGTCCAGGCGGACGAGTCGTTGGTCGTCCGCCTCGGGGCGCCCCTGCTGACCCGGATCCGGGCCGAGGCGCCCGGCGTCTCCCTCCGCTTCCTGGGCGAGGGCCCGCAGGACGTCCAGTACCTCCGCGAGGGCCTGGCCGACCTGGAACTCGGCAACGTCACCGACCCGAGCCCGGAGACCCGGATCGAACCGCTCCTGGCGGACCGCTTCGTGGGCGTCGCCCGGGCCGGCCACCCCTTGCTGGACGGTGCCGTCACCGTCGACCGGTTCGCCTCCGCCGACCACCTCAACTACTCGCGCCGCGGCCGGTTCACCGGACCGATCGACACGGCGCTGGCCGACCAGGGCCTGGCGCGCCGGGTGGTCGCCGTCTACCCGACGTTCGCCTCGGCCCTGCTGGCCCTGCTCGACACCGACCTCGTCGGCATCCTCGGGGACCGCGTCCACTCGGCGACGGCCCGCCGGTTCGGGCTGGCCACCTTCCCCGTCCCGCTCGACCTGCCGACCTTGGAACTGTCCCTCGCCTGGCACCCCCGCTACGCGGCCGACCCCGCCCACGCCTGGCTGCGCGGCCTGCTGCGCGAGGTCGTCCGGGACGAGCTCGGCGGGGCCGCGCCGTACGTCTAGGGCCTGTCGGCGGAGCCGCCGGGCGGGTGCATGCGGAAGTCGTACGCGGGCGGCAGCGGGGCGTCCGTCAGGGTGGCCCACAGCTCGGACAGGGCCTCCTCGCCCTCGCGGAGGTCGGCGAGTTCGAAGCCGTCCTCGAAGAGCCGGCGGGCCGCGCCGACGTGGCCCTCCGCCGCCAGCAGCCGGGCGGCGAGCAGCCGGAACCGGCCCTGTTCGCGCAACGCCGGGCGGAGCCCGTCCCACACCTCGCGGGCGGCGGCCGGTCGGCCCGCGGCGAGCAGCGCGGTCATCGCCTCCCGGCCCAGGGCGGATTCGGCGGCGGTCCAGGCGTCGCCGCCCCGGCTCTGCGCGACCAGGTCCGCGAAGGCCTCGGCGTACCGGTCGGCGGCCCGCAGCGGGTCCCCGGCCAGGGTGTCGGCCACCGCGAGACAGCGCAGCAGGGGCCAGCGGGAGGGGGCCAGGGCCAGCCCGCGTTCCCAACTCCGCACGGCCTGGGCGACGTCACCGGCGTGCCACTGGGCGACGCCCAGGTGGTACTCGGTGAGCGGGTCGGCGGGGGCCGTCTCCAGCATGTCCCGCCAGTGCCCGGCGACGAGGGCCTCGCCGGGCGGGGTCGCCCCGCGCGGCGCGGGCAGGACCCCGCTGCGCCACAGCCTCAGCCAGGGTTCCTGGGCGGCCCCGAGGGTGGATTCCTCGAAGGGGGTGCCGGGCAGGGAGTGGCCCGCGCACAGCACCTCCAGCGCGCCCCATCCGGAGCCGGTGGCGATCCGCTCCCCCGGCTCGGTGTCGGCGCGGGCCCGCCAGGCCTTGAAGGCGGCGTCGAGGGTCGCGGCCGGCAGGACGGCGTCCAGGGCCTCGGCGGCCGCGCCGCGGGCGGCCGCCCAGTCGGCTCCGTGCACCTGGGCGGGGTCGGCGCGCAGGGGCCCGTAGGCCTCCAACCAGCTGAACTCGGACCCGGCTTCGAGGCGTACGTGTTCCAGTTGGGTGCGGGCGAGCCCGGCCTGGATCTCGGCGTAGCCGCCGGTGCCGGGCCGGGTCAGCCATTCCTGCCAGCGCCGGCCACCCGGTCCGGCGCCCCACACGAACAACTTGCGGCCGCGCAGCCGGGCGGTGGAGGCCTGCGCCAGCCCGTACCCGTCGGCGTCGAGGGAGGCGATCCAGGGTCGGTCCGCGTCCGCGTCGCGGACCTCGTAGAAGAAGTCGGCCGGGTACTCGCTGCGCAGCGGGTAGGTGCGGTCCTCGCCCTCCCGATCGGGTACGGGGACGCGGCGCAGGGAACGCTCGTAACCGAAGTGCCAGGCCTCGTCGGCGGGGGCGAGGACGCGGCTGCCCGGCTCCTCGGGAACGGCGGTGTTGGACCACCAGTACACGGGCGCGGGGCGTTCGTGCGGGTTGCGGACGCGGACGCCGACGTACAGGAACTCCGAGTCGGCGGGGAGCCACAGGTCCACCTGGAACGGAAGGTCGCGCAGCCGTTCCCATTCCCACATCCGCAGCATCACGCCCCCGTCGGGCGCGGCGACGGGGGCGGCGTGCAGGGGGGCGCAGGACAGGGTGGTGTGTCCGGTGGCGCCGATGTTCCATTCGATGCCGCCGGAGAACCAGGCTCCGTTGAGGGCGAAGTTCGCGGGCTGGAAGACCGGGTTGCGGTACAGCAGTTCGCGGCCGGTCGGCAGGTGGACCAGGGAGTGGATCCGGCCGCCGAGTCCGGGCAGGACGGTGACGCGGAGCAGGCCGTTCTCGATGACGACCGCTTCGAACTCGCGCTCGGCGCGTTCGCGTCCGTACCCGTCCCGGACCGGGACGGGCAGCAGCGAGCGCAGCGGCTCGTACCCGATCTGGCGGGCCATGTCGCGCGGCAGCCCGTCGCGCGCGCGTTCGTCCAGCACGTGCACTCCGTCGGGTGCGCGCAGGGCGGGGAGGGGGTTGTCGGGACCCAACGGGGCCGCGGGAAGGGTCAGCAGGGCACGTCGGACGGTGGTGGCCATGAGGAAATGGAACACGCCGGCGCGGCCGGTGCACAGGGGTTCCGCGGATCACCACCGGTCAGGATTACGCAAAGGCGTCCGTGACGAGATCGGCGAGCAGTGCTCCCGCACGTCCGTCCGGATCCAGGTCCGGGTCGTAGACGGTGACGTTGAGCCCGACGCAGCGCGGCGAGCGGGCCAGTACGTCGAGCAGTCCGGCGAGTTCGTCGGGCAGCAGCCCGCCCGGGTCGGGGCTGTCCACGGCGGGCATGACGGACGGGTCCAGCACGTCGGCGTCCAGGTGGATCCAGAAGCCGTCGGTGCGCGGCGGGTGCAGTCCCTCCAGTGCGGCCCGGGCCACGGTCGCGGCGCCCCGCTCCCGGATGTCGCCGACGGTGGCGGCGGCGATCCCGGCGGCGCGCAGTTCGGGGAGGTCGGGGTCGCCGTCGCGGAGTCCGAAGAGGCGCACGTCCTCGTCGCGCAGGTAGGGACCGAGGCCTTCCAAGGTGGTCAGGTCGGCCTGGCCGCGGCCGGTGGCCAGGGCGAGTTCCTCGCCGGCGGCGGCGCCGACGGGTCCGTTGAGCGCCTCGTTGCCGGGGTGGCGGAAGTCGGCGGACCCGTCGATCGCGGCGAGCCCGTAGTGCCCGATGCGGCGCATGGCGAGTGCGGCGCCGAGTTGGATGGAGCAGTCGCCGCCGAGGACGACGGGGAATTCGCCGGCCCGCAGGTGCTTCTCGATCCGGTCGGCGAGGACGGTGGTGTATCCGGCGAGCGGTCCCGCGTGGAAGACGCCGTCGCCCTCCTGCCAGTCGCCCCGGTCGTAGCGCGGCGGGACGACGACGCCGCCCTCGCGTGCGCCGAGCCGGTGCAGCAGTCCCTGTTCCCGCAGGGCGCCGGCCAGTTTGTAGACCCCGGGGACGGTGCCCGGCGCGGGCGGCCGCAGGCCGAGGTTGGAGGGTGCGTCGATGAGTACGAGGCTTCTCATGACCCCATCCTGGGCGACTCGGGCGCCGCGGTCCCGGTTTTCGGCCGGCGGGGTTCTCCGGCCGTGACGGCCCAGCGTTCGTGGTCGCGCCAGGCGCCGTCGACGTGCAGGAAGTCCGGGGAGAAGCCCTCCAGCCGGAAGCCGCGGCTCCTGACCAGGGCGATGGAGGCGGTGTTGGCGGGCTGGATGTTGGCCTCCAGGCGGTGCAGGCCGAGGCCGCCCCGGTCCGCCGGCGCGAGGGCGTGGTCGACGGCCAGGTCGAGGGCCTCGCCCATCAGTCCGCGTCCGGTGGCGTGGGCGAAGGCCCCGTAGCCGAGGGCGCCGCACCGGAAGGCGCCCAGCACGATGTTGTTGACGTTGACGAAGCCGGCGATGGCCCCGGTGGCGAGTTCGCAGACCAGGAACCCGGCGCGGCCCTCGTCGCCCGTGAGGCGGGCCGCGTAGGGCTCGTACTCGGCGACGGTGACGGGCGGGAACAGCCAGGGGTGGTGCAGGTGCCGGCTCTCGTGCGCGCGGGCGGCGAACTCGGGGCCGTCGGACTGCCGGAAGGGCCGCAGGCCGACCGCCGGGCCGGTGGCGACGTAGTGCGAATATTCCATCGCCCCAGGCTAGGGGCCGTGACAACATCCCCCGGTGATGATCGCTGAGGACGTTTCCGCCCTGCTGCTCGCCGCGGCCCGCAACAACGCCGACTGGTGCGACGCCGTGTGCTGCGCCCACGGAGTGCCGACCACCTTCGCTCCGGCCGCCTGGAGCGGAGCCGCGCGCACTCCTCCGATGTATCCGGACGCGGTGTCCCTGACTCCGGGAGCCACCCCGGAGGAGGTGCTGGGCGGCGTCGACACGGCCTCGCCGGGTTGCTGCGTGAAGGACAGCTTCGCCGCGCTGGACCTGACCCCGGCGGGCTTCGAGGTGCTGTTCGAGGCCCGGTGGATCCACCGTCCGGCGGGGCCCGCGGCCGCCGGGACGGGCGACGCGGGCCCGGTGTGGTCGCGGGTGCGCGACGCCGGGGAGCTGGCGGACTGGGAGGCGGCGTGGGGCGACGGGGAGCCGTCCGGGCTGTTCCGACCGGAGCTGCTCGTCCCGGACATCGCCTTCCTGACGGGCCGCTCCGGGGGCCGGATCGTGGCCGGCGCGGTGCTCAGCCTCGGGGGCGGGGTCGTCGGGGTGTCCAACCTGTTCGCCCCGGACCCGGCCGGCGCGGACTCCGCGTGGGCGGCCGCCGTCGGCGCCGCCCACGAGCTGTGGCCGGGGCTGCCCGTCGTGGGCTACGAGCACGGGGAGGACCTCGACGCCGCCGTCCGCGCCGGGTTCGCCCCGCTCGGACCGCTCCGCGTCTGGTTGCACACGGCCTGAGCGGTCGGCCGTCGCGACGCCGACCGGTCGCCGGCGCGGGGTGAGCGGTCGGCCGTCGCGGACCGACCGGGCGGCCCGCGCGCCGCGCGCTACTTCGGGCGGCGGCGCCGGGCCAGGTAGGCGCCGCAGAGCCCGCCGAGCACCGCCGTGCTGAGCAGGGCCACCCACAGCGGCATCGTGACGATCGGGACCAGCAGCCGGATCTCCGTCGACCGGGTGTTCTCGAAGATGAAGACGAGGGTGAGGACCGCGAGGGCGAGGATGCCCACGCGGGCCGGGGTGAACGCGCCGCGGCCCTGGGAGCCGCCCTTCGGGGCTTGGTGGGTCATGGGCCCATGATCCGCCCGCGGGGCGCCCGGGGGTCAGCTGTGCAGGGCCAGACGGGGGACGTCGTCCCGGTCGATCCCGAAGACCTGTGCGTACAGCGACAGTTCCGCCTCCAGGGCCGTGACGATCGTCTCCGCGCGTCGGAACCCGTGGCCCTCGCCCTCGAAGGTGAGGTACGCGTGCGGTACCGCGCGGCCCCGCAGCGCGGTGAGCAGCCGCTCGGCCTGGGCGGGCGGGCAGACCCGGTCGTCCAGGCCCTGGAGCAGCAGGAAGGGCGCGGTGATCCGGTCGGCGCGGGCCACCGGGGACCGTTCGCGGCTGCGCAGGGACAGGGTCCGCGGCGGTCCGGCCAGGCCGTCGGCGTAGTGGGATTCGAGGTCGTGGGTCTCGGCGGCGAAGCCCCGCAGGTCCAGTACCGGGTAGATGATCGCGGCGCAGGCGTAGAGGTCGGTGGCGGCCAGGGAGGCGGCCGCCGTCCAGCCGCCGGCGCTGCCCCCGCGGACGGCGAGCCGGGCGGGGTCGGCGGTGCCCTCGGCGGCCAGGGCCCGGGCGACGGCCGCGCAGTCCTCGACGTCGACCACCCCCCACTGTTCGCGCAGCCGCTCCCGGTAGGCGCGGCCGTATCCGGTGGAGCCCGCGTAGTTCACCTCGACGACGCCGATGCCGCGCGAGGTGAAGTAGGCGATGTGCAGGTCCAGGGCGGGCGGGACGTGGTCGGTGGGGCCGCCGTGCGCCCACACCACGTACGGGGGCCGTTCGGCGGCCGGGGCCCGCACGGCGGGGTGGTGCGGCGGGTAGACGTGCGCGTGGATCTCCCGGCCGCCGGGGCCGGGGAAGGTCCTGGTCTGCGGTTCCGGGTAGTGGGCGGGGTCCACCGGGTCGGCGGCGTGGGCGCCGACGACCCGGGCGTGGCCCGTCGTGGTGTCCAGTTCGACGACCTCGTAGGCGCTGCGCGGGCTGGCGGCGACCCCGTAGACGCGGGTGCCGCTGACGGCCAGGGTCGGCTGCCAGGCGGTCCACGGTCCGGCGGCGTCGACGAGGTCCCCGCTGTCGGGGTCGAGGACGCCCAGCACCGAGGATCCGCGGCCGTGCAGGACGGCGAGGAGCCCGCCGCCGGAGCCCTCGGCGCGGGAGCCGGACAGCGGGGCCAGCCAGCTCAGCCCCGGCTTCCACAGGGGGCCGCCGAACTCCTCCTCGCGGGGGCACAGGTTGACCGCCCCGCCGCCCCCGGTGTCCACCCGGTACGGGTTCCACCAGCCGCTGCGGTCGCTCACCGCGAGCAGGCTCCCGTCGGCGGCCCACGCCACCTGGGCGACGGCCTCGTCCGGGCCGCCGAGGACGCTGCGGGGGGTGCCGAGCGTGCCGTCCGGGGTCACGTCGGCGACCTGGAGTTCGGTGCCGTCCCAGGGCATCCGGGGGTGGTCCCACACCAGCCAGGCGGCGCGCCGCCCGTCGGGGGACAGCCGGGGCCCGGTCCGGAAGCGGTGCCGGTCGTCGGTGAGCTCCCGTACGGCGGTCCGGTCGGCGGCGGCCGACCCGTCGAGCGGTACGGCCGCGGTCACCCGGCGCACGTCACCCGGTCCGGGGCCGGTGAACTCCTCCAGCGCGCACCACACCTCGGCGCCGCGCAGCACCGGGTCGACCCAGCGCAGGCCGCCCCCGACCGTGGAGAGCGGGGTCAGGGGGCGCGGCGCGGGGCTGCCGGGCGCGTCGGGTTCGTACGCGTACATCCGTTGGTCGGCGTGGTGGACGAACACCACGAGCGGCCCCCCGGTGGGCCGCTCGGCGCCCGCCCAGGGCATGCCGCCGTACTCGGTGAACCGGCTGCGGACGTTCCACGGGGCGGGCAGCACGGATCGGGCGGCCCGACCGTCGGCGGGGCGGCGCACGAGGGCGCGCCGGCCGCCCTCCTTCGGGCGGGGCTCGGTCCACCACACCTCGGCGCCGACGGTGCCCAGGTACTCGGGGCGGCCGTCGTGGGAGGCGGCGAGCGCGGCGTCGATCGGGGAGGGCCAACTGCCGTAGGGCAGGTACGGGCCTGGGGCCGCCATCACCGGGCTCCCTTCACAGCGCGCGCAGGGCGCGGTCGAGGACGCGGACGCCGAAGTGGAGGGCGTCGACGGGGACCCGTTCGTCCACGCCGTGGAAGAGGGACCAGTAGTCGAAGCCGGGCGGCAGCCTGAGCGGGGAGTAGCCGTAGCCGGTGATGCCGAGCCGGGAGAACTGTTTGGCGTCGGTGCCGCCGGCCATGCAGAAGGGGACGACGTGTCCGTCGGGGTCGAAGTGCTCGACGCTCTCGCGCAGGATGGCGAAGGTGCGTCCGTCCACGGGGGCTTCGAGGGCGACCTCCCGGTGGTGGAACTCCCAGTGCACGTCGGGGCCTGTGAGTTCCTGGAGGGTCGCCATGAACTCGGCCTCGCCTCCGGGCAGGATGCGCCCGTCGACGTAGGCGGTGGCGTGGCCGGGGATGACGTTCAGCTTGTATCCGGCGCTGAGCATCGTCGGGTTGGCGCTGTTGCGGACGGTGGCCTCGACGAGCGCGCCGACCGGGCCGAGCTTGGGCAGCAGCGCGTCGACGTCGAAGCCGGGGGCGCGGGGTTGGACCGACAGGCCTTGCAGGGCGGCGAGTTCGGTGATGCAGGCGGTGACGGTGTCGGTCAGGCGGACCGGCCATTCGTGTGCGCCGATCCGGGCGACGGCCGCGGCGAGCCGGGTGACGGCGTTGGCCCGGTTCGGCTTGGAGCCGTGCCCGGTGGTGCCGTGGGCGGTCAGTTTCAGCCAGGCGGTGCCGCGTTCGCCGGCCGCGATCGGGTAGAGGGTGCGGCCGGGTCCGGCGTGGACGGTGAAGGCGCCGGACTCGCCGAGGCCCTCCGTACAGCCCTCGAAGAGGTGCGGGTGGTGGTCGGCGAGGAACCCGGACCCGTCGACGGCGCTGTCCTCCTCGTCGGCGGTGTAGGCGATGACGATGTCCCGGCGCGGTCGAACGCCCCGGCGCGCCCAGGCCCGTACGAGGGCCAGCACCATGGCGTCCATGTTCTTCATGTCCACGGCGCCCCGGCCCCAGACCACCCCGTCCCGGACCTCGCCGGAGAAGGGGTTCACGCTCCAGTCGGCGGCCTCGGCCGGCACGACGTCGAGGTGGCCGTGGACGAGGAGGGCCTCGGCGCCGGGGTCGGTGCCCTCGATGCGGGCCACCACGTTGGTGCGGCCCGGGGTCCGCTCCAGCAGGACGGGCTCCAGGCCGGCCCCGGCCAGTCGTTCGGCGACGTACTCGGCGGCGGGCCGCTCCCGGCAGTCACCGCCGCCGCGGTTGCTCGTGTCGATCCGGATCAGCGCGGAGGTGAACTCGACCACCTCGTCGAACGCCGTTCGGTCCAGTGCTGCGTCGTCCTCGGCCACCCGGTGCATGTCAGCCATACTGCTCCTCCACGGCCGCCGAGACGACCGTCGTGACCGCCTTGAAGGTGCGGATCCCCTCGTACATGGTCCCGCTGGTGTACTCGACCCGGCGCTCGCCCGAACGTTCGACGCCGGGCACGACGGTGGCGGCGAGCGACAGGTGCTCGGCGTCGAACTCCACCTCGACGGTGAACGGGCCGCCCCGCACCGGTTCGTGCCGAACGGCGAGCGCCGCGGCCTCGGTGGCGGCGGCCCGGATGTCGGCGGCCGTGCGGGCGGGGGTGCGGCACACGGCCGCGTAGCGCGACACGTGGTCCTTGACGGCGACGGTGATCGCGTCCGGGGCGTAGCCGGCGGCGTCGACGCAGGTCAGGTCGTCGCCGGTGACGAGGACGACGGGGACTCCGTACTCGGCGACGACGTGCGCGTTGAGCGTGCCCTCGCTGGCCGGCAGGCCGTTCAGCCAGACCCCGGTGATGGAGTTGGCGAGGTAGGTGTGGGCGAGGACGCCCTCGGCGCCGGCGCCGGTGTGGTAGCCGACGAAGGCGATGCCGTCGACGTCGCCGCGCTGGACGCCCTCGACCATGGAGAGGGTCTTGTGGCGGCCGGTCAGCAGTTCCGCGCGGGCGTCGAGCTTCTCCAGCAGCAGGTTGCGCATCGTCGAGTGGGCCTCGTTGATGAGGACCTGGTCCGCGCCGCCGTCGTAGAAGCCGAGCACGGCGGCGTTCACGTCGGAGGTGAGCAGGCCGCGACAGCGTTCCCACTGGGACGCGCCGGGGAGTACGTCCTCGGGCCAGGTGACGCCCGTGGCGCCCTCCATGTCGGCGGAGATGAGGATCTTCATCGGGCCCCCCGGTGGGTCGGGTCACGGGAGGCCCACCCTAGGCCCTGGCCGGGCGATCCGCGGGGAGCGGCCCGCGCCGGACGGCGCGGCGCAGCGCCGGACGCGCGGTACCGGGCGTCGGGGCAATCCGGCGGCGCGGGGCCGGTCGGGGTTCCGGCGGCGCGGGGCCGCCGGAACTCCACCCGAACCGGTGAGCCCGGGGGTGGCGCCGTGCGAACGGCTCCGCTCAGTTCTCCACTTGGCGGGCCAGGTTGTCGAGGAGGGTGTCGTAGATGCGGCCGAGGCCCTTGGGGGCGAAGGTGCGCTCGAAGAAGCCGCCGATGCCGCCGGCGCCGTTCCAGACGGTGCTGGCCACGACCTTGGACTTGCCCTCGCCCGCCGGGGTCACGGTCCAGGTGGTGACCATGGAGGAGTTGCGGTCCTTCTCCACGAGCTGGCCGTTCGTGGGCTCGGTGACCTCCAGCAGGCAGTCGCGCACGCGCTTGCTGGTGGCCTGGAGCTTCCAGTGGACCAGGGTGCCCTCGCCGTCGCCGCCCTCGCGGACCTCGTACTCGCTGAAGTGCTCGGGGAGCAGCTTGCCGCGGGAGCCGCTGTAGTCAGCCAGCGTGTCGAACACGGTCTCCGCGTCGGCCGCGATGATCCGCTCCGTGGTGGCCTCGACCTGCGCCATACCTGTTCCTCCAGCAGTTGTGATCGCTCGTCACGGCGAAGCCAACCACCTCCGGCCCGGGCGCCCAAATCCGGTCCGCCCGGCCACCGGCCCGTGCGGGTCGGAGGTGCCGGTCCGCACGATCATGGGAACGTTTGTTCTATTCTCGGGGCCGAGCCACCGAGGGAGGCGCCGATGCGCTGGGACAGCCTGACCGATCACGCCGACAACGCCGCCCACGTCGGGGAGGGCGGGGACGTACGGCCCACCGGGCCCGCCGCGCTGTTCGGGGCGGGCGCCGTCGTGAGCCGTACGATCGACGCCCCCGAATTCCGGGGGATCACCTTCCACGAGGTCCGGGCCCGGTCCCTCGTCAACAAGGTCCCGGGCGCCTCGCGCATGCCGTTCGAATGGACGGTCAACCCGTACCGGGGTTGCAGTCACGCGTGCGTGTACTGCTTCGCCCGCCGCACGCACGCCTACCTCGATCTCGACACGGGCCTCGGCTTCGACTCGCAGATCGTCGTCAAGACGAACGCCCCGGAGGTGCTGCGCCGCGAGCTCGCCGCGCCCCGGTGGACCGGCGCGCACATCGCGATGGGCACCAATGTGGACTGCTACCAGCGCGCGGAGGGCCGCTACCGACTGATGCCCGGGATCATCGAGGCCCTGCGGGACCGCGCCAACCCCTTCTCCATCCTGACCAAGGGCACGCTCATCCTGCGCGACCTCCCCCTGCTCCGGGAGGCGGCCGAGGTCACCGACGTCGGCATCTCCGTCTCCGTCGGCTTCACCGACACCGCCCTGTGGCGGACCGTGGAGCCCGGTACGCCCTCGCCCGCCGCCCGACTGAACGCCGTGCGGACCCTGACGGAGGCGGGCATCGAGTGCGGGGTGCTGATGGCCCCGGTGATCCCCTTCCTCGGCGACTCCCCGGAGCAGCTGAGGGACACCGTCCGGGCCGTCGCGGAGTCCGGGGCCACCTCCGTGACACCCCTGGTACTCCATCTGCGGCCCGGGGCGCGCGAGTGGTTCACGGCCTGGCTGGGCGAGCACCACCCCCACCTGATCGAACGGTACGAACGGATGTACGCGGGCGGTTCGTACGCGCCGACCTGGTACCAGCGGCAGATCACCCGCCAAGTCCACCGACTGGCGGCCGAATTCGGCATCGGCCCGGGCGGTCGCGGGGCGCCCCGCCGAGCCGGTTCGGTCCGGCCGCAGGGCGCGGGAGCCGCCGGGGCGGAAGCGTCCGGGCCGACGCAGCTGACCCTCCTGTGACCCGCGACGGCCCTTGAAGGGTCATCACATCGGGCCAATGCGCCGCCCAATCCCGCCTTCCGGGCACGGTTTCCGGGACGATTCCGCCCAGAACCCTCGGCTGGGAGGCCCCATGCTCCACCCCACGAAGAAGCGCGCCGCCGCGAAGAGGCGCGCCGCCGTCCTGCTGTCGATCTCCGCCGTCGCCGCCGTGCTGACGAGTCCCGTGACGGCCGCCCCGGCGGACCCCGCGGCCCCGGCCGCCGCCGCGCCCGGGCAGGCGGCGCTGCGCTGGACCGGCTGCGCGACCCCCCGCTACCCGACGCTCCAGTGCG
Organism: Streptomyces sp. Isolate_45; assembly: GCF_024721315.2. Lineage (GTDB taxonomy): Bacteria > Actinomycetota > Actinomycetes > Streptomycetales > Streptomycetaceae > Streptomyces. Next base: position 38,820 of record NZ_JANFAK020000037.1, on the reverse strand, counting down.
CCTCCCTCCCCGTCCCCCTCGACCACGACCGGCCCGCCGGACGGCAGATCTCCCTGGCCCTGACCCGGGTGCCGCACACCGCCGCCACCTCCCAGGGCCCGCTGCTGGTCAACCCCGGCGGTCCGGGCGGCAGCGGCCGCGCCCTGGCCGGGTTCGTCGCCTCCACCCTGCCCAAGGACGTGGCCGCCCAGTACGACGTGATCGGCTTCGACCCCCGGGGCGTCGGCAGGAGCGAGCCGTCCCTGGACTGCGCCGCCGGGCACTTCAACCCCGTGCGTCCGGACTCCGTACCGCTCGACGCGGCGACCGAACGGGCCAACCTGGAGCGGGTCCGCGCCTTCGCCGATTCCTGCCGGACCAAGCACGCGGACGTGCTCCCCCACGTCGGCACCGTCTCCGCCGCCCGCGACCTGGAGGTGCTGCGCACCGCGCTCGGGGCGCAGCGCCTGAGCTACTTCGGATACTCGTACGGGACCTACCTCGGCGCGGTGTACGCCCGCCTCCACCCGGACCGGGTGCACCGGCTCGTCCTGGACTCCGTGGTCGACCCGGCCGGGGTCTGGTACGAGGACAACCTCTCGCAGGACCTGGCCTTCGACGCCCGCCACAAGGCGTTCCTCGCGTGGGTGGCCAAGTACGACGCCACGTACGGGCTGGGCACCGACCCGGCGCGGGTCGAGAAGCTCTGGTACGGGATGCGGGACGCGCTGCGCGGCACCCCGGCGGGCGGCAAGGTGGGCCCGGCCGAGCTGGAGGACACGTACATGCCGGGCGGCTACTACAACGGCTACTGGCCGAACCTCGCCGAGGCCTTCGCGGCGTACGTCCTGAAGCAGGACGCGAAGCCGCTCGTGGCGGCGTACGAGCGGTTCGGCGCGGTGGAGCCCTCGGCCGGCAACGGGTACAGCGTCTACACGGCGGTGCAGTGCCGGGACTCGGCCTGGCCGACCGACTGGAACGCGTGGCGCGCCGACATGTGGCGCACGCACGCCAAGGCGCCCTTCATGACCTGGAACAACGCGTGGTACAACGCGCCCTGCGCGTTCTGGCCGACGGAGTCCCTGCGCGCGCCGGACGTGACGAACTCCGAACTCCCGCCCGCGCTGCTGTTCCAGGCGACGGAGGACGCCGCGACGCCCTTCGGCGGCGCGGTGAGCATGCGGGACAAGCTGAAGGGTTCGGCACTGGTGGTGGAGGAGGGGGGCGGCAACCACGGCATCGCCCTCAGCGGCAACAAGTGCCTGGACGAGAAGCTCGCCGCGTACCTGAGGACGGGAGCGGCCGCCGACGCCACCTGCCCGGCCCAGCCGGCCCCGACCCCGGCGGCGGCGACCAAGGCGCTCCCGCCCTCCTCGGGCGGCGCCGCCCTGCACGGGCTCCTGGGCTTCCGCCACTGACCCCGGCCGGGGCAGGATCGTCCCCATGATCACGACACCGCACACGGCCGGCGGGCTCACCCGCGTCGCCGCTCCCGAGGGCGTCGCGCCCGGCTCCGGATACAACCACGTCGTCTGGGGGACCGGCCGCTTCGTGGCCGTCTCCGGACAGTGCGCCTTCGACGAGAAGGGCGAGTTGGTCGGCGAGGGCGACGCCGCCGCCCAGGCCCGGCAGGTCTTCGAGAACCTGCGCCGGTGCCTGGCGGCGGCGGGCGCGGGCTTCGAACACGTGGTGAAGCTGACCTACTTCGTCACCGACGTCGCCCACCTGCCCGCCGTCCGCGCGGCCAGGGACGAGGTGATCGCCCCGGACCTCCTGCCGGCGTCCTCGGCGGTCCAGGTCGCGGCCCTCTTCCGCCCCGAACTCCTCCTGGAGGTGGAGGCCTTCGCGATCCTGCCCGCCTGACCCGCCCCGGGCGGCCACCCGGGGCGAAGCGACCAGGCGTCCGGGGACGGGACCCTAGGCGTCCGGGTGTCCGCCCAGCAGGCGGCCCAGGGCGTCCGTCGCCGCGACCGCGAGGCGCGGGTGGGACTGCGCCCGGACGAGCACGTCGCGGGCGCGGGCGTCGGCCAGGGCCCCCAGCCCCTCCACGCAGGCGAGCGCCACCCGCCAGTACGGGTCGTGCGGCGCGAGCAGCCGCGACAGGGTGGCGATCAGGGCGGGGGCCGACTCGGGGGCGCGCAGCGCGGCCAGCAGCCGCACCGGGTGCAGGGCGTAGGCGGTGCGCAGGGAGTTGGTGGCCAGGGCCGCCGCCGCGCGGGCGGTGCGCGGGTCCCCGAGGACGGCCAGGGCCCGGGCGGCGGCCTCGCAGCGCGGCGGGTCACGGTGGTTCAGGAGCAGCACCAACGGCTCGAAGGCGCGCCGGTCCCCGGCGAGGCCCAGGCGGTAGGCGGCCAGTTCGCGGGCCCACAGGGGCCGGCCGGCCGAGGTCAGGGAGTCCGCCAGCGCGTCGGGGTCGGCCGCGAGCAGCGCCTCGTACTCCGGGGATCCGGTCGACTCCGCCCGCAGGCGCTCCAGCACGTCGTTCACCCGCCCACCCTAGGCGCGCCGGGCCCCCGGAATCAGGCGTTCCGAGGACCCCGTTGATCGATGATCGATGATCGGTACATTTGGGCGTTCCAGGTCACATCTCCGCACTCTGGCGGACCAGTTACCAGCGGGTTACAGTCACTGCCATACGTACGAGGACGGCCTGGTGACGCAGCCGCCCCGTACCAGTCGGTTCAACCGCAACACCACGGCAGGACCCCGGGACAGGGTCGTGCCGCCCCACCGGCCCGCCGCGCCCCACCCTCAGGGCGCCTCTCACCGGGCCCACCCGCACGGCTCCTTCCGCACGGCTTCCGTTCCTTCCGTGCGGCTTCTTCCCCTCTCCCGTACGGCCTCCTTCTCCCCGTACGGACTCCGCGCGCGCCGTGCACCGCGCGCCGCCACCCTCAGTCGTCACCCTCTTCCACTGGAGTCCCGCGATGGACCGTCCGTCCACGTCCAGTCAGTCCACCCTCCGGACCGTCGCCGTCGTCGGCCTCGGCACCATGGGCACCGGTATCGCCGAGATCCTGGCCCGGGCCGGCCGCGAGGTCATCGGCATCGACGTCAGCGAGGCCGCCGCCCGGCGCGCCACCGCCTCCCTCGCCTCCGCCACGGCCCGTTCCGTCACCCGGGAGCTGATCACCGAGCAGGAGCGCGAGGGCGTCCTCGCCCGGTTCCGCACCTTCACCGACCTCGCCGCGGCCTCCGAGGCCGACCTCGTCATCGAGGTCGTCCCGGAGGACTACGAGCTCAAGCACCGGCTGTTCTGCGAGCTCGACGCGATCGTGCGGCCCGACACGATCCTGGCCACCGGCACCAACGCCCTCTCGGTGACCCGGCTCGCCGCCGAGTCGCAGCGACCCGAACGCGTGCTGGGCCTGCACTTCTTCAACCCGGCGCCCGCGATGAAGCTCGTCGAGATCGTCTCCTGCGTGCTCACCGCGCCGCCGGCCGTCGAGGCGGTCACCGATCTGGCGCGCGAGCTCGGCAAGGAGCCGGTGTCGGTCGGCGACCGGCCCGGGTTCGTCGCCGACGGCCTGCTGTTCGGCTACCTCAACCAGGCCGCCGCCATGTTCGAGGCCAAGTACGCCTCCCGCGAGGACATCGACGCGGCGATGCGGCTCGGCTGCGGCCTGCCGATGGGGCCGCTGGCCCTGCTCGACCTGGTCGGCGTGGACACGGCCCGTACCGTCCTGGAGGCGATGTACGCCTCCTCCGGGGACCGGCTGCACGCCCCGGCCCCGATCCTGGGCCACCTCGCCGAGGCCGGCCTCACCGGGCAGAAGTCCGGGCGCGGCTTCTACACGTACGAGGCTCCGGGCAGTTCGGTGATCGTCCGCGACCTCCAGACCCCGCCGGACGGTTCGCTGCTCGGCGCCGGCCGTCCGGTGTCCTCGGTCGGGGTGGCCGGTTCCGGGACGATGGCGAGCGGTATCGCCCAGGTCTTCGCGCAGGCCGGGTACGACGTGGTGCTGGCGGCCCGCAGCCAGGAGAAGGCGGAGGCCGCGAAGGCCGCGATCGGGAAGTCCCTGGGCCGTGCGGTGTCCAAGGGCCGACTGACCGAGGAGGCCGCCGCGGCGACCCTGGGGCGGATCGCGCCGGCCGGTTCGCTGGAGGCGTTCGCGGAGGTGGACCTGGCCGTCGAGGCCGTCGCCGAGGACCTCGCGGTCAAGCAGGAGCTGTTCGCCGGGCTGGACAAGGTCTGCAAGCCGGGCGCGGTGCTGGCCACCACCACCTCCTCGCTCCCGGTGATCGCCGTGGCCCGTGCGACGTCGCGGCCCCAGGACGTGATCGGGATGCACTTCTTCAACCCGGCTCCCGCGATGAAGCTGGTCGAGGTGGTGCGGACCGTGCTGACGGCCGATGACGTGCACGCCACCGTCCGCGAGGTCTGCGGCAAGGTGCGCAAGCACCCGGTGGACTGCGGCGACCGGGCCGGGTTCATCGTGAACGCGCTGCTGTTCCCGTACCTGAACAACGCCATCAAGATGGTCGAGCAGCACTATGCGGGCATCGACGAGATCGACGCCGCGATGAAGCTGGGCGGCGGCTACCCGATGGGGCCCTTCGAGCTCCTCGACGTGGTCGGCCTGGACGTGTCGCTCGCCATCGAGAAGGTGCTCCACCAGGAGTTCCGCGATCCCGGTCTGGCCCCGTCCCCGCTGCTGGAGCACCTGGTGGCGGCGGGCTGCCTGGGGCGCAAGACCGGCCGCGGATTCCGTGAGTACGCCCGCCGGTAACCGGCCGGGCCCCGAGCAGGATGCGTGGGGAGGGTTGCTCGGGTCCGCCGGACCCTCACGGCGGACGAACCCTCCCGAGCCCAGTGCGGGCCCTCCCCCGCATCCATCCCCCGTCCACCCCCCACAGGCGCGCTCCCCTGCGCGAATGAAGTACTTTCGCTCTATGTCCCAGCCCGCCAAGACCTCACCCCGCGCCTCCTCCGCCCCGGACGTCCCGGAGAGCGCGGCCGGCACCCGAGCGGCCGCCCAGCGGCTCAAGATGCGCCGGGAGCTGGCCACGGCGGCCATGGAGCTGTTCGCGACCAAGGGGTACGAGGCCACGACGGTCGACGAGATCGCCGCGACCGCCGGGGTGGCCCGCCGGACGTTCTTCCGGCACTTCCGGTCCAAGGAAGAGGCGATCTTCCCGGACCACGACGACACCCTGACCCGCGCCGAGGCAGTGCTGGACGTGGCGCCGGCGCACGAGCACCCGCTCGACACGGTGTGCCGTGGGATCAAGGAAGTCATGAAGATGTACGCCGCCGCCCCCTCGGTGTCGGTGGAGCGCTACCGGCTGACCCGTGAGGTGCCGGCGCTGCGCGAGCGGGAGATCGCCTCGGTGGCCCGCTACGAGCGGCTGTTCACCCGGTACCTGCTGGCGCACTTCGACGAGACCGACCACCACGACGGCAACGACGACCCGCTGCTGGCGGAGGTGGCCGCCTCGGCGGTGGTGACCGCCCACAACCACGTGCTGCGGCGCTGGCTGCGGGCCGGCGGGCAGGGGGACGTGGAGGCGCAGCTGGACCACGCCTTCTCGATCGTGCGCAAGACCTTCGGTTCGGGGATCGGCGCGGGCCGCACGGCGGGCACCGCCGCGCCGGCGCCGGCGGCGGTGCGCACCGAGGGCGAGGTGCTGGTCGCGGTGGCCCGTACGGACGCCCCGCTGGACGAGGTCATGCGGACCATCGAAGAGGCGCTCAGGAACAAGTAGGCGAACTTCCCGGCCATCGGCCGGGTGGTTCCGGTCACAGCGGCCGCTCCCGGTTTCGGGGGCGGCCGTTGTCGTATGTCCACCTTGCCCCTACTCGCGGGTAACTCTGATCGATCATCGCTCATCTGCGCAGGTCAATCGGCAAATGAGAGAAAGTTTTGGCACGCGGTGCCTTGTCGAGTGACACGGGGTGCCATACGTTGAATCTCGTCCGGATGTCCCCGCGGCCCACGCCCACTCGGCACGGAACGCGCCCCGGATGCCTGCGTCACCAGGCCACCGGGCCCGCCCCACCACAGGCGGGCCGGCACAAGCTCCGCCGGACCGACGGCACCCGCACCACCCACACCACACGTATCCCGCGCACCCGCGTATCCCTCAGCGCACCCTCATCAGCGCTCGCCGGAGGCAATACCGTGAAGGACATCCTGGACGCGATTCAGTCGCAGTCCGCCACCGCCGCAGACTTCGCGGCGCTGCCGCTGCCCGACTCGTACCGCGCGATCACCGTGCACAAGGACGAAGCGGAAATGTTCGCGGGGCTCACGACCCGCGAGAAGGACCCGCGCAAGTCCCTCCACCTCGACCAGGTCCCGCTGCCCGAGCTGGGCCCGGGCGAGGCCCTGGTGGCCGTCATGGCCTCGTCGGTCAACTACAACTCCGTGTGGACCTCGATCTTCGAGCCGGTCTCCACGTTCAGCTTCCTGGAGCGCTACGGCAAGCTCAGCGAGCTCAGCAAGCGCCACGACCTGCCGTACCACGTCATCGGCTCCGACCTCGCGGGCGTCGTGCTGCGCACCGGCCCCGGCGTCAACGCCTGGCGGCCCGGCGACGAGGTCGTCGCGCACTGCCTCTCGGTCGAGCTGGAGTCCTCCGACGGCCACAACGACACGATGCTCGACCCCGAGCAGCGCATCTGGGGCTTCGAGACCAACTTCGGCGGCCTGGCGGAGATCGCGCTGGTCAAGTCCAACCAGCTGATGCCCAAGCCCGACCACCTCAGCTGGGAGGAGGCCGCCTCCCCCGGCCTGGTCAACTCGACCGCCTACCGCCAGCTGGTCTCCCGCAACGGCGCCGGCATGAAGCAGGGCGACAACGTCCTGATCTGGGGCGCCAGCGGCGGCCTCGGCTCGTACGCCACCCAGTTCGCGCTGGCCGGCGGCGCCAACCCGATCTGCGTGGTCTCCAGCCCCGAGAAGGCCGACATCTGTCGGGCCATGGGCGCGACCGCGGTCATCGACCGCAACGCCGAGGGCTACAAGTTCTGGAAGGACGAGCACACCCAGGACCCGAAGGAGTGGAAGCGCTTCGGCAAGCGCATCCGCGAGCTGACCGGCGGCGAGGACATCGACATCGTCTTCGAGCACCCCGGCCGCGAGACCTTCGGCGCGAGCGTCTACGTCACCCGCAAGGGCGGCACCATCACCACCTGCGCCTCCACCTCGGGCTACATGCACGAGTACGACAACCGCTACCTGTGGATGTCGCTCAAGCGGATCATCGGCTCGCACTTCGCGAACTACCGCGAGGCCTGGGAGGCCAACCGCCTGATCGCCAAGGGCAAGATCCACCCCACGCTCTCGAAGGTCTACTCCCTGGAGGAGACCGGGCAGGCCGCCTACGACGTCCACCGCAACCTCCACCAGGGCAAGGTCGGCGTCCTGGCGCTGGCGCCCGCGGAGGGTCTGGGCGTCCGCGACCACGAGCTGCGCGCCCAGCACATCGACGCCATCAACCGGTTCCGGAACATCTGAAGTCCGCAGAGGATCGCCTGAGATGACAGAGCGCCAGAAGGACAGGCCGTGGCTCATGCGGACGTACGCCGGCCACTCCACGGCCGAGGCGTCCAACGAGCTGTACCGCCGCAACCTCGCCAAGGGCCAGACCGGCCTGTCCGTCGCCTTCGATCTGCCGACGCAGACGGGCTACGACCCCGACCACATCCTCGCCCGCGGCGAGGTGGGTCGGGTCGGGGTCCCGGTCTCCCACCTGGGTGACATGCGCCGGCTGTTCCAGGACATCCCCCTGGAGCAGATGAACACCTCGATGACGATCAACGCCACCGCCATGTGGCTACTGGCGCTCTACCAGGTGGCCGCCGAGGAGCAGGGCGCGGACATCGCCCTGCTCCAGGGCACCACCCAGAACGACATCGTCAAGGAGTACCTCTCGCGCGGGACGCACGTCTTCCCGCCCGGGCCCTCGCTCCGCCTGACGACGGACATGATCGCGTACACGGTCAACCACATCCCGAAGTGGAACCCGATCAACATCTGCAGCTACCACCTGCAGGAGGCCGGGGCCACCCCGGTCCAGGAGATCTCGTACGCGATGTCCACCGCCATCGCCGTCCTGGACTCGGTTCGCGACTCGGGCCAGGTGCCCGAGGAGCGGTTCGGCGAGGTCGTCGCCCGGATCTCCTTCTTCGTGAACGCGGGCGTCCGCTTCATCGAGGAGATGTGCAAGATGCGCGCCTTCGGCCGCATCTGGGACAAGGTCACCCTGGAGCGCTACGGCATCACCAACGAGAAGCAGCGGCGCTTCCGCTACGGCGTCCAGGTCAACTCCCTGGGCCTGACCGAGGCGCAGCCCGAGAACAACGTCCAGCGCATCGTGCTGGAGATGCTGGCGGTCACCCTCTCCAAGGACGCCCGCGCCCGCGCGGTGCAGCTGCCCGCCTGGAACGAGGCGCTGGGCCTGCCCCGGCCGTGGGACCAGCAGTGGTCGCTGCGCATCCAGCAGGTCCTGGCGCACGAGAGCGACCTGCTGGAGTACGAGGACGTCTTCGCGGGCTCCCACGTGATCGAGGCGAAGGTCGGCTCGCTGGTCGAGGAGTGCCTCGCCGAGATCGACCGGATCCAGGAGATGGGCGGCGCGATGGCCGCCGTCGAGTCCGGCTACCTCAAGTCGCAGCTGGTCTCCTCGCACGCCGAGCGGCGCGCCCGGATCGAGGCCGGCGAGGACAAGATCGTCGGCGTCAACTGCTTCCAGCAGACCGAGGAGAACCCGCTCACCGCCGACCTGGACGGCGCCATCATGACGGTCGACCCGGCCACCGAGGCCGTGACCGTGGAGCGCATCCGCCGCTGGCGCGCCGAGCGGCAGGAGTCCTCGGACCGCCAGGGCGACGGCGACCCCTTCGTCTTCCCGACCACCCAGCAGGCCCTCGAACGCCTCAAGGAAGCCGCGGCGGGCACCGAGAACCTGATGGAGGCCACCCTGGAGTGCGCCCGGGCGGGCGTCACCACCGGCGAGTGGTCGAGCGCCCTGCGCGAGGTCTTCGGCGAGTTCCGCGCCCCGACCGGCGTCTCCTCGGCCCCGGTCGCCGTCACCGCCGAGGCGGGCACGCCGATGGCGCTCGTCCGCGAGAAGGTCTCCCGCACGGCCGACGAGCTCGGCTCCGGCCGGCTGCGCCTGCTGGTCGGCAAGCCGGGCCTGGACGGACACTCCAACGGCGCGGAGCAGATCGCCGTCCGGGCCCGCGACGCGGGCTTCGAGGTGGTCTACCAGGGAATCCGGCTGACGCCCGAGGAGATCTCCTCGGCGGCACTGGCCGAGGACGTCCACTGCGTGGGACTGTCCATCCTGTCCGGTTCGCACAGCGCGCTGGTGCCCGACGTCCTGGAACGGCTGCGCGCGGCGGGGGCGGGCGACATCCCCGTCATCGTCGGCGGCATCATTCCCCAGGCCGACGCGGTGTCGCTGAAGGCGGCCGGGGTGGCCGCCGTGTTCACTCCGAAGGACTTCGGCATCACGGAGATCATCGGCCGTATCGTCGACGAGATCCGCAAGGCCAACAAGCTCGACTCTCTCGAAAGCACGGAGGTCCCCGCATGACCACGCCCTCTTCCCCGGTGAACCGGCTGCGGCCGCGCCGTTCCTGCCTCGCGGTGCCGGGTTCCAACCCGCGCTTCCTGGAGAAGGCCCAGGGCCTGCCCGCCGACCAGGTCTTCCTGGACCTGGAGGACGCCTGCGCCCCGCTCGCCAAGGAAGGCGCCCGCCACACCATCGTGGACGCCCTGAACAACGGCGACTGGACCGGCAAGACCCGCGTGGTGCGCGTCAACGACTGGACGACGCACTGGACGTACCGCGACGTCATCACGGTCGTCGAGGGCGCCGGCCAGAACCTCGACTGCATCATGCTGCCGAAGGTCCAGGACGCCCAGCAGATCGTGGCGCTCGACCTCCTGCTCACCCAGATCGAGAAGACCATGGGCTTCGAGGTCGGCAAGATCGGCATCGAGGCGCAGATCGAGAACGCCAAGGGCCTGGTGAACGTCGACGCCATCGCGGGCGCCTCGCCGCGCCTGGAGACCATCATCTTCGGGCCGGCCGACTTCATGGCCTCGATCAACATGAAGTCCCTGGTCGTGGGCATGCAGCCGCCCGGCTACGGCGCGGACGCCTACCACTACATCCTGATGCGCATCCTGATGGCCGCCCGCACCCACGACCTCCAGGCGATCGACGGCCCCTTCCTCCAGATCAAGAACGTGGACGGCTACCGCGAGGTCGCCGGCCGCGCCGCGGCCCTCGGCTTCGACGGCAAGTGGGTGCTGCACCCCGGCCAGGTCGACGCGGCCAACGAGGTGTTCTCCCCGTCGCAGGAGGACTACGACCACGCCGAGCTGATCCTCGACGCGTACGACTGGTGCACGTCCGAGGCGGGCGGCAAGAAGGGCTCGGCGATGCTCGGCGACGAGATGATCGACGAGGCCAGCCGCAAGATGGCCCTGGTCATCGCGGGCAAGGGCCGCGCCGCCGGCATGCGGCGTACCAGCAAGTTCGAAATCCCCGTCGGCTAGAAAGGCCTGACCCTCATGCAGTTCGGACGCACGTACGAAGAGTTCGAGGTCGGGGCGGTCTACAAGCACTGGCCCGGGAAAACGGTCACCGAGTACGACGACCACCTGTTCTGTCTGCTGACCATGAACCACCACCCGCTCCACATGGACAGCAACTACGCCGAGAACACCACCGACTTCGGCAAGAACGTGGTCGTGGGCAACTACATCTACTCGCTGCTGCTGGGCATGTCCGTGCCGGACGTCTCCGGGAAGGCCATCGCCAACCTGGAGATCGAGTCCCTGCGGCACGTGGCGCCGACCTTCCACGGCGACACGCTCTACGGCGAGACCACGGTCCTCGACAAGACGCCGTCGAAGTCGAAGGACGACCGCGGCATCGTGTACGTGGAGACCAAGGGATACAAGCAGGACGGCACCCTCGTCTGCGTCTTCCGGCGCAAGGTGATGGTCCCGACCGAGACGTACATCAAGGAGCGCGGCGGCGAGCAGCCCGGCCGGCCCACGCTGAAGGAACAGGGGAAGTAGCCATGGCCCGACTCGCCCAGACCGCCGGGCTGACCGACGTCCAGCGGGAGATCCTCAAGACCGTCCGGGAGTTCGTCGACAAGGAGATCATCCCGGTCGCGACCGAGCTGGAGCACCGCGACGAGTACCCGCAGCAGATCGTCGACGGCCTCAAGGAGCTCGGCCTCTTCGGGCTGATGATCCCCGAGGAGTACGGCGGCCTGGGTGAGTCGCTGCTCACCTACGCGCTGTGCGTGGAGGAGATAGCGCGGGGCTGGATGTCCGTCTCGGGCATCATCAACACCCACTTCATCGTGGCGTACATGCTCAAGCAGCACGGCACGCAGGAGCAGAAGGACCACTTCCTCCCGCGGATGGCGCTGGGCGAGGTGCGCGGCGCGTTCTCGATGTCCGAGCCGGGCCTGGGATCCGACGTGTCGGCCATCACGTCCAAGGCGGTGAAGGACGGTGACGAGTACGTCCTGAACGGCCAGAAGATGTGGCTGACGAACGGCGGCACGTCCACCCTGGTGGCCGTTCTGGTGCGAAGTGACGAAGGACACCCCGAGGGCACGGCGCCCCACAAGTCGATGACGACCTTCCTGGTCGAGAAGGAGCCGGGCTTCGGCGAGGTCCGTCCGGGCCTGACCATCCCCGGCAAGATCGACAAGATGGGCTACAAGGGCGTCGACACGACCGAGCTCATCATGGACGGACTGCGCATTCCGGCCAATCGCGTCCTCGGCGGGCAGACGGGCCGAGGGTTTTACCAAATGATGGACGGCGTGGAGGTCGGCCGCGTGAACGTGGCGGCCCGTGGTTGTGGCGTCGCACAACGTGCGTTCGAACTGGGTGTCTCGTATGCCCAGCAACGTCACACTTTCGGCAAGGCCATCGCTGAGCACCAGGCCATTCAGTTCAAGCTGGCCGAGATGGCTACCAAGGTCGAAGCCGCCCATGCGATGATGGTCAATGCGGCACGCAAAAAGGACTCCGGGGAACGAAACGACCTCGAAGCAGGGATGGCGAAGTACCTCGCCTCCGAATACTGCAAGGAAGTCGTGGAAGACGCGTTCCGTATCCACGGTGGATACGGATTCTCGAAGGAGTACGAGATCGAGCGCCTCTACCGGGAGGCCCCGATGCTGCTGATCGGCGAAGGTACCGCCGAGATCCAGAAAATGATCATTGGGCGACGCCTGCTCGAGGAGTACCGGCTCCAGGGCTGAAAGTCCCATTTGCGGTGGATCGCCCAGCGATCCTCCGCAACGGGATCACAGCCAGTGACTGGACGGCGGCCATCGACTCGGCTTCTGGCTTGCCCAGTTGTTGCGCGCAACCGATAGCATTCCAGTAAAGCCGCCGTCCCGTCCCCCCGTTTACGGCGCGGCAATCACCCGCTACGAAGGTCATCCATGCCCCACAGCCAAACCTCTGCACCTCGCGTCGGCCTCCTCGGCGGACGTATCGCTCGCGGAGCATCGCCGTGGCTTCTGCCGACCGTCGCCACCGCGGCGCTCAGCCTCACCCGGGCCCGCAAGTCCGGACGCTGGGCCGCGGCGGCCGTGCCCGCCACCGCGCTCGCGGCGGGCATGCTGTGGTTCTTCCGCGACCCCGAGCGTGAGATCGCGCAGGGCCGCGTCATCTCGCCCGCCGACGGTGTGGTGCAGAGCATCATGCCGTGGAAGGACGGGCGGACCCGCGTCGCGATCTTCATGAGCCCGCTGAACGTCCACGTCAACCGTGCGCCCCTCGCGGGCACGGTGACGTCCGTGGAGCACGTCCCCGGCGGGTTCGTCCCGGCGTTCAACAAGGAGAGCGAGAACAACGAGCGCGTTGTCTGGCACTTCGACACCGAACTGGGCGACATCGAAATGGTGCAGATCGCCGGCGCCGTCGCCCGGCGCATCGTCCCGTACCTGCCGGCCGGCACCAAGGTGGAGCAGGGCGAACGCATCGGACTGATCCGCTTCGGCTCGCGCGTCGACATCTACCTCCCCGAGGGCGTCGAGGTCGCGGTCGAGGTCGGTCAGGCCACCACCGCGGGGGTGACCCGAATTGACCGTGACTGACCCTGAGACTCCCTCCACCCCCTCGGCGGGGTGGGTGCCCGAGTCCGCCGAGGAGGAGTCCGCCGAAGACGACATGCCGCTCTCGTTGCGGCTGTCGATAGCGGACACCCTCACTCTCGGCAACGCGACGTGCGGATTCATGGCGGTGTACTTCACCACCACCGGGATCCTCATTCCGCACCTCACCGGCAGCGGTGAGTCGGGCATGGCCCGGCACAGCGCCGCGACGGCAGTGATACTGATGCTGCTCGCCGCGGTCTTCGACCTCTTCGACGGCATCGTGGCCCGCAAGCTGCGCAGCTCGCCGATGGGTGCCGAGCTGGACAACCTGTCCGACCTGATCAGCTTCGGTCTGGCTCCCGCCTACTTCGTGCTCGTCTACGGCATGGTCGCCGACGACGCGCACCAGAAGATGTCGGCGCTGGCCGCGATCGTCGTCCTGCTCGCCGTGGTGCTCAGACTGGCGAGATTCAGCTGCGTGACGATGAAGGACGGCATGTTCCAGGGCATGCCGAGCCCCTTCGGCGCGCTCACGGTCGTCTCGATCGTGCTGCTGGAGCTGCCCTTCATCCCGACGCTGCTGGCGATCATCGGGGTGGCCTGGCTGATGGTGAGCCGGGTCGAGTACCCCAAGCCGCGGGGAGTCCTCGCGGCGGCGATGCTCAGCTGGATCGTCGGGGCGATGGGCCTGCTGGCGGCCTGGGCGTTCGACGCCCCGGGCGGCCAGATCCTGCTCCAGGCCGGCTGCGCGCTCCAGATCGCGCTGGCGGCGACCATCCCGCTGTTCGCGACGACCCGGAGGGCCAACACCTTCCGGCACAACCGGCGCGAGGCGCGGGCGGCGCAGCTCCCGTAGGGCTGCCGCTCGTAACGACATGGCGAAGGCCCCGGGTGCCCCTGGCACCCGGGGCCTTCGCCATGTCCGCCTTCCCCATGTCCGTCTTCCCCGTGTTCGCCCTCGCCGGAGAGCCCCCGCCGGCAGAGCCCGGGGTTAGCCTTGATGTCGGAAAACCGCCAGCCCGGAGGGTCCGGGGTCGGGATCCTGGAGCCATGCACACCGATACAGACCGCTGCGTGAGAGCCGTGCAGTCGAAGGACGCCCGCTTCGACGGATGGTTCTTCACCGCCGTGCGGACCACGGGGATCTACTGCCGGCCCAGCTGCCCGGCCGTGCCCCCCAAGGTCGAGAACATGAGCTTCCTGCCCAGTGCGGCGGCCTGCCAGCAGGCCGGCTACCGGGCCTGCAAGCGCTGCCGGCCCGACACCAGCCCCGGCTCCCCCGAGTGGAACGCCCGCGCCGACTCCGTCGCCCGCGCCGTACGGCTGATCCAGGACGGGGTCGTCGACCGGGAGGGCGTGCCCGGCCTGGCCACCCGGCTCGGCTACTCGACCCGGCAGGTGGAGCGCCAGCTCCTGGCCGAGCTCGGGGCCGGTCCCCTGGCCCTGGCCCGGGCCCAGCGTGCCCAGACGGCCCGGCTGCTGATCGAGACCTCCGAGCTGCCGATGGGCGACGTGGCCTTCGCCGCCGGGTTCTCCTCGATCCGCGCGTTCAACGACACCGTCCGGGAGGTCTTCGCGCTCTCCCCCAGCGACCTGCGGATCCGGGCCGGCCGGGCGGCCGGGCGGCCCGAGGCGCAACCGCGGATCCCGGGAACGCTCAGCCTGCGCCTGCCGTACCGGGCCCCGCTGAACCCGGACAACCTGTTCGGGCACCTCGCCGCGACCGCCGTACCCGGGGTCGAGGAGTGGCGCGACGGCGCCTACCGGCGGACGCTGCGCCTGCCGTACGGCACCGGCGTGGTGGCCCTGACCCCCGGGCCCGACCACATCGGCTGCCGGCTCGCCCTGACCGACCTGCGCGACCTGACCATCGCCATCAGCCGGTGCCGGTGGATGCTCGACCTGGACGCCGACCCGGAGGCCGTGGACGACCAGCTGCGCGCCGATCCGCTGCTGGCCCCGCTCGTGGACAAGGCGCCGGGGCGCCGGGTGCCGCGCACGGTCGACGCGGCGGAGTTCGCCGTCCGGGCGGTGCTCGGCCAGCAGGTCTCCACCGCCGCGGCGCGGACGCACGCGGCCCGGCTGGTGACCGCGTACGGGGAGCCCGTCCAGGATCCCCACGGCGGCCTCACGCACCTGTTCCCGTCCCCGCAGGCCCTGGCCGCCCTCGACCCCGAGACCCTGTCGATGCCGCGCAGCCGCCGTACGACGCTCACCACCCTGGTCGGGGCACTGGCCGACGGCTCGCTGCCGCTGGGCATCGACAGCGACTGGGAGGCGGCCCGCGCCGGGCTGAACGCCCTGCCCGGCTTCGGGCCGTGGACCACCGAGATCATCGCGATGCGGGCCCTGGGCGACCCGGACGCGTTCCTGCCGTCCGACCTGGGGATCCGACGGGCGGCCGGGGAGCTCGGGCTCCCCTCCACCCCGGCCGCGCTGACGGCCCGGGCGGCGCTCTGGCGGCCTTGGCGCGCCTACGCCGTCCAGTACCTGTGGGCCACCGACGCCCACCCCATCAACCACCTGCCCGTCTGAGGAGCGCCCCCCATGAGCAGCAAGCAGCACACCGTCGTGGACAGCCCCTACGGACCGCTGACCCTGGTCGCCACCGACGGCGTCCTGAGCGGCCTGTACATGACCGGCCAGCGCCACCGGCCCGCCGAGGAGTCCTTCGGCGAACGGGTCGCGGACACCGAGGAACCCTTCCCGGAGGTGCGCCGGCAGCTGGCCGCGTACTTCGCCGGTGAGCTCAGGGAGTTCACCGTCCCGGTGCGGATGGAGGGCACCGCCTTCCAGCGCAGCGTGTGGGAGCAGCTGGTGCGGATCCCGTACGGCGAGACGTGGTCGTACGGGCAGCTCGCGGCGGAACTGGGCAAGCCGAGCGCCTCGCGCGCGGTGGGCCTGGCCAACGGGAAGAACCCGGTCGGCATCATCGTGCCCTGCCACCGCGTGATCGGCGCCTCGGGCGGCATGACGGGCTACGGGGGCGGCATCGAGCGCAAGGTGCGGCTGCTGGAGTTCGAAGGGGCGGGGAAGTAGCTCAGATCACCGAGAGGGGGACGAGGAGGGCGAATCCGGCGCCCGCCTCCACCGCGTAGGCGTAGAGGTCCGGGTGCTGGACGGGGGCCGCGAGGAGGACGACGCTCTGCTGGGCGGAGGCCGCGTCGACCCAGGCGGGGTCGGCGCCGAGGCGGCCCTGGTACCAGCCCTCGCAGGAGGCGGGTCCGGTGACGGCGAGGAGGTCGTCCTCGCGGCGGTAGAAGGCCTGCCAGCCCTCGGCGGGCGCGGACCAGCCCTCGAAATCCTCGAAGGGGGACCAGCCGCCCTCGCGTATCGCGTTGTCGAACAGCCAGACGGGCGAGCCGTCTTCGGTGACCTCGTCACCGGCCTGCTGGTCGGTGGTGAAGTGGACCATGGGGAGGGCGTCGGGCCCGTCGGCCGTGCTCGGCCAGGCGTACATCGTGATCATCTGCTGATTCTGTCCTGCTCGTGTCCGCTGCGGGTACCCGCCTGGCCTGCGATCTGCCGCTACGCCACGGGGCGGCGGCCGTTCTCCAGTTCCACGGTGCCCTCGCCGGACTCCAGCACGCGGTAGGCCTCTTCGGTCCGCCGGCCGAGGGATCCGAGGAGGTACGTGGTGAGTTCGCCCGGTTCGACCAGCTTCCAGGAGAGCAGTTCCTCCTCCTGGAGCTTGATCGAGGCGAGTTGCGCTTCGTCGAGCACGCCGCCGTCGTAGAGGTAGGCGGCCAGCGGCGGGCGGCCGGTGCCCAGCGACCAGTCCACGGCGAGGAGCCGGCCGAGCGGGACGTCGATGCCGATCTCCTCCGCGCTCTCGCGGCGGGCCGCCGTCCGCGGGGTCTCGCCGAGGTCGGATTCGATCGTGCCGCCGGGCAGGGCCCAGCCTTCACGGTAGTTGGGCTCCACGAGGAGGACCCGGCCCGCGGCGTCGCGGAAGAGGGCGGCCGCGCCGGCCAGCACCCGGGGCAGGCTCGCGATGTACGTGGCGAAGTCTTCGGTGGTGGTCACGGCGCCACCCTACCCAGCCGTCCGCGGCCGTCCGCAGGGCAGCCCCGCGCGATCACACCTGCGGGGTACCGCCGTCCTCGCGGTCCCGCCCCCTGGACTCGGCGACGCGCCGCAGCCGGAGGTGACGGGTCGGCGCCCGGTCGGTGACGGAGTCGCCGACCATGGCCTTGACGGCGTCCCGCACGCCGTGCAGGGCGTGGTGGCGTGCGGGGCCGGCGCCGGGGTCCTCGCGCAACTCCCTCACCAGGGCCCAGCACAGCAGCAGCATGACGACGGCGAAGGGCAGGGCGACCAGGATGGTCGCGGTCTGCAGGGACTTCAGACCGCCCGCGACGAGCAGCACGGCGGCCACGGAGGCCATGAGCACGCCCCAGGTGACGACGAGCCAGGTCGGCGGGTTCAGCGAGCCGCGGCTGGTGAGCGAGCCCATGACCAGGGAGGCCGAGTCGGCGCTGGTGACGAAGTACGTCATGACCAGGACCATCGCGACCCAGGAGGTGACGGTGCCGAGCGGCAGCGCGTCGAGCATGGCGAACAGCGAGGCCTCGGTGCCCTCCTTGAGCTTGCTCGCGAGGTCGGCGGCGCCGGTGGACTGGAGGCGGATGGCGGTGCCGCCCATGACGCAGAACCAGATCACGGTGGCGCCGCTCGGGACGAGCAGGACGCCGACGAGGAACTCCCGGATGGTGCGGCCGCGGGAGATCCGGGCGATGAAGGTGCCGACGAAGGGCGCCCAGGAGAGCCACCACGCCCAGTAGAAGATGGTCCAGGCGCCGAGCCAGGCGCTGTCGGTGAAGGCGCCGGTGCGGCTGGCCATGGGCAGCAGCTCGTCCAGGTATCCGCCGACACTGGAGGGGATCACGTCCAGGATGTGGACGGTGGGGCCGAGCACGAAGACGAAGAGCATCAGGACGGCGGCGAGCACGAGGTTGATGGTGCTCAGCCACTTGACGCCCTTGTGCAGGCCCGAGAAGGCGGAGAGCACGAAGGCGGCCGACAGCGAGGCGATGATGATCAACTCGACGGTGGTGGAGTCCTCGACGCCGGTGGTGATGTTGAGGCCCTTGGACACCTGGAGGGCGCCGAGGCCCAGGCTGGTCGCGGTGCCGAAGACGGTGGCGAAGACGGCGAGCAGGTCGATCGCCTTGCCGGCGGGCCCGTTCGCCCGCTCCTCCCCCATCAGCGGGACGAAGGCGGAGCTGAGACGGTTGCCGCGGCCCTTGCGGAAGGTCGCGTAGGCGAGGGCGAGCCCGGCGATGCCGTAGATGGCCCAGGGGGTGAGCGTCCAGTGGAAGAAGGAGTACTCCATGGCCGCGAGGGCGGCCGCGCCGGTGCCCGGGGCCGCCCCGGAGGCCGGGGGCGGGTTCAGGTAGTGGGTGAGCGGCTCGCCGACCCCGTAGAACATGAGGCCGATGCCCATGCCGGCGCTGAACATCATCGCGATCCACGCGAGGTTCGTGAACTCCGGTTCGGAGTCGTCGGCGCCGAGCCGGATCCGCCCGAAGCGGCTGAACGCGAGGACGACGCACATGACGAGGAAGACGTCGGCGGCGATCACGAACAGCCAGGCGAAGTTGTTCAACACCCAGGTGAGGGCGGTTCCCGAGGCGGAGTCGAAGGACTCCTTCCCGAGGGCGGCCCAGGCGACGACGGCCAGCACGGCGATCACGCCGATGGTGACGACGCCACGGTCGGGCGTGCCGTCCCCAGGGCCGCCGGACCCCCCACCCGGGGTATCCGGACGTGGCTGTTCCAGTGAATCCGTGCTCATGCGGCCACACTATGCAGGCGTATATCCGTATTTAGAGGCATGGCGCGCCGCCTGTGGCGTAGGCCACCCATGGGCATAGGAGGATCCTCCGGATAGGCTCATGGGGGCGCGACTGCACTGTTCGATAGCAAGGGATTAGCAAGGTGACGGACGGAGCAGTAACTGAGACCGCGCGCGTGCTCATCGCCGCGGACAAATTCAAGGGCTCGCTCACGGCCGTTCAGGTCGCGGAGCGGGTGACGGCCGGACTTCGCAGGGCCGTACCGGACGTGGAGATCGAGACCCTCCCCGTCGCGGACGGCGGCGACGGTACGGTCGCGGCCGCCGTGGCGGCCGGTTTCGAACGCCGGGAGGTACGGGTCACCGGACCCCTCGGCGACCAGGTCACGGCCGCTTTCGCGCTGCGCGACGGTACCGCCGTGGTCGAGATGGCGGAGGCCTCCGGCCTCCAGCTGCTGCCCGCCGGCACCTTCGCCGCGCTGACGGCCACCACGTACGGCTCGGGCGAGCTGCTGAAGGCCGCCCTGGACGCGGGCGCCCGCTCGATCGTCTTCGGTGTGGGCGGCAGCGCCACCACCGACGGCGGCGCGGGCATGCTGGCGGCGCTGGGCGCGGTGTTCCTGGACGCGAACGGTGAACCGGTCGGCCCGGGCGGCGGCGCGCTGGCCGGTCTGGCCTCGGCCGACCTGTCCGGGATCGACCCCCGCTTCGCCGAGGTCGAGTTCGTCCTGGCGAGCGACGTGGACAACCCGCTGACGGGCCCGAAGGGCGCGCCCGCGGTCTACGGCCCCCAGAAGGGCGCCTCGCCCGAGGACGTGGCGACGCTGGACGCGGCGCTGGCCCACTTCGCGGTCGTGCTGGAGAAGTCGATCGGCGCGAAGGCCGCCGAGTGCGCGGTGCTGCCGGGCGCGGGCGGCGCCGGCGGCATCGGCTACGGGGCGCTGCTCCTCGGGGCGACGTTCCGTCCCGGCATCGAGCTGATGCTGGAGGTGCTGGGCTTCGCCCCGGCGCTGGAGCGGGCCACGCTGGTCATCACCGGTGAGGGTTCGCTCGACGAGCAGACCCTGCACGGCAAGGCCCCGGCGGGCGTCGCGGCCGCGGCGCGCGCGGCGGGCAAGCCG
Organism: Streptomyces sp. Isolate_45; assembly: GCF_024721315.2. Taxonomy (GTDB): domain Bacteria; phylum Actinomycetota; class Actinomycetes; order Streptomycetales; family Streptomycetaceae; genus Streptomyces. The sequence goes on along the minus strand of NZ_JANFAK020000037.1, from coordinate 18,830 downwards.
GTGGTGGCGGTCTGCGGACGGCTGCTGCTGGACCAGGAGGCGCTGGAGGCCGCGGGCATCCGCAAGGCCTACCCGCTGACCGACCTGGAGCCCGACCCGGCGAAGTCCATCCCGAACGCCGGCCCCCTGCTGGAGCGGGTCGCGGAGAACATCGCCGCCGACGTGCTCTGACGAACGGACCGGCACGCACGGCGAAGGCCCGGAACCCCGCGACGACGGGGGTCCGGGCCTTCGCCGTCCGGGGCCGGGGACAGGGGCCGGGGGCGCGGGCGCGGGGGCGATATCCGGGTGCGCCGGCCCGGGGCCGGCTGGTACTCCGGGGTGCCATGGACACGTTGACGACCCCCCGACTGGACCTGCTGCCCCTCGACGCGGACGGCGCCCGGCGCCTCCTGGCCGGCGGCGGCCCCGCCGCGGGCCTGCTCGGGGCCCCCGGCTATCCCGACGCCGGGGACCGGGCCGGGGCCGAGCGGTACCTGCGGGTCCTGGCCGCGAGCGGGGACCCCGCGCCGTTCGGGGCGTACGAGATCCTGCGCCGTGCGGACGCGACGGTGATCGGCGGCGCCGGGTTCCACGGGCCGGCCGACGGGGCGGGCCGGGTGACCGTCGGCTACGGGCTGGTCCCGACCGCCCGGGGGCGGGGTTACGCGAGCGAGGCGCTGCGGGCCCTGGTGGAGCATGCCCGACGGCACGGGGCGGCCGCAGTGCTGGGCGACACCGACCGGGGGAACACGGCCTCCCGGCGGGTCATGGCCGCCGCCGGGATGCGGCCCGTCGGCGAGGACGCCCGGCTCGCCTTCTACGCGGTGACCTGGGCTCGGGCGGCGGACAGCAGCTGAGCGGTGGTCACGACCCGGGCGAAGCCGCCACCCTGCAGGTTCACCGCGGTGGCCGTGGCCAGTTCGTCGGCGGTCAGGGACAGTCCGTCGGGGCCGGCGAGGTCGAAGGTGTGCGTGGCGTCCAGCGGCACGAGGACCCGGTAGCCGAGGTTGCCCGCCATCCGGGCCGTGGTCTCGACGCACATGTTGGTCTGGATCCCGGCGACGACCACCTGGCGGATGCCCCGGGCGGTCAGCCAGTCGGCCAGGTCGGGGGTTCCGTAGAAGGCCGAGTTGACGGTCTTGGTGATCAGCAGGGCCTCGTTCCGGCGCTCCTCCACCAGGTCCTTGAACGCGTACCCGGGCAGGTCCTCGGCCAACACGGAGCCGGGCTGCACGGACCTGTGCCGTACGAGGACCACCGGGCGCCCCGATTCCCGCCAGGCGTCCATCAGGGCCGCGATGTTGTCCTCGGCGTCCGGATTGTTGCGCCGCCCCCAGAAGGAGGCGTCGTCGAATGCCTTCTGGACGTCGATGACGATCAGGGCGCTGTCGGCGGCGAGCTGCGGGCCGCCGGCTTCGGGGGTGGTGGGAGCCGGTCGGGGCGTGGTGTGCGCGGTGTCGGTCATGGCTCCATCGTGTCCTCGGCGGCGCACCCGTCCCAGGGGCTGCGCGGACCTTGATCGATGGGATCCTGCCGGCCTGGCAGGACGGTGCGGGCGGGGTCTGGCACAGTGGCTCCATGGAGCGCGTCGCGATCGTCGCCCAGCCCGGGATCCGGAGCTTCGACCTCGCCGTCATCACCGAGGTGTGGGGACCCGACCGCAGCCGGGTCGGGGTGCCCCCCTTCGAGCTGCGCCGGTGCGCGCTGGACGGCGGCCCGATCGCGCTGCCCGGCGGGCTCACCCTCACGCCCGACCGCGGACTCGACTGGCTCAGCGCCGCCGACCTGGTCGTCGTGCCCGCGCTGGCCGAACCCGGCGACCCGACGCCCGAGCCGGTGCTCGCCGCGCTGCGCGCCGCGCACGCCCGCGGCGTTCCGGTGGCCGCCCTGTGCGCGGGGGCCTTCGTACTGGCCGAGGCCGGGCTGTTGGAGGGCCGCCGGGCGGTGACCCACTGGTGGCTCGCCCCGCAACTCGCGGCCCGCTATCCGGGGGTGCTGGTCGAGGACGCCCCGCTGTACGTGGAGGACGACGGGCTGTGGACCTCCGCCGGGGTGGCCTCCGGAATCGACCTGTGCCTGCACCTCGTGCGGGAGGCCCACGGGGCGGAGGCCGCGGCGGCCATCGCCCGCTCGATGGTGACCGGCCCGTTCCGCACCGGCGACCACGCCCAGTACCTGGACCGGCCCGTTCCGGCGGCGGACCGGATCGCCGAGGCCCTCGCCGCCGTACGGGAACAGGCCCTGCGCCGGCTGCACGAGCCGCTGGACGTGGCGACGCTGGCGCGCTGGGCCGGGATGTCCCCCCGTTCCTTCGCCCGGCACTTCACCGCGGCGACCGGGACCACCCCGCACCGGTGGCTGCTCGGCCGGCGTCTGGACGAGGCCCGCAAACTCCTGGAGCGCACCGACCACCCCGTCCCGGAAGTGGCCCGGCGGGCCGGGTTCGCCAGCGAGGTCACCTTCCGCCAGCACTTCGGCGCCCGGGTCGGCCTCAGCCCGCGCGCGTACCGTGCGGCGGCGGCCACCGCACCGGGACGCGGCGACAGTGTTAGAAAGGGCTCATGACCGGACGTTCGGGTCGACACGGGGAAGCGCGGCCGGCAAGCCTGCTCGCGCGCCTCTCCCTGGCGCCGGGCACGGTCGCCGGGCAGGTGTTCGCGCTCCAGGCGGTGATCGTCGCGGTGTTGATCACCGCGGCCGCGTTGGCCCTGGTGTTCCAGGCCCGCTACGACAGCCGGCAGGACGCCCGCAACCGTTCGCTGGCCGCCGCCGAGGCCTTCGCCCACGCCCCCGGCCTGCCGGCCGCCCTGCGGGGCCCGGACCCGACGGCCGGTCTCCAGGCCCTGGCGGAGGGCGCCCGGAAGGGCTCCGGGGTGGACTTCGTGGCCGTGATGACCATCGACGGCGTCCGCTACACCGATTCCCGGCCCGAGCTGATCGGCGAGAGGGCCACCGGCGACCTCGCCCGCGCGGCCGCCGGCCTGTCGTTCACCGAGGTGTTCCAGGGCAAGCCCAGTGACGCGGTCCGCGCGGTGGTCCCCGTACGGGACGAACGCGGCGACATCGTCGGCCTGGTCTCCACCGGCATCGAGATCGAGAGGGTCGCGAACGTGGTCGAGGGGCAGCTGCCGCTGCTGCTCGGCGCGGCAGCGGGCGCCCTGCTCCTCGGCACCGGCGGCGCCGCCCTGGTCAGCCGGCGGCTGCGGCGCCAGACGCGGGGCCTGGGCGCCGCCGAGATGGCCCGGATGAACGAGCACCACGAGGCGGTGCTGCACGCCGTGCGCGAGGGCGTGCTGATCATCGACACGTCCGACCGTCTGGTCCTCGCCAACGACGAGGCCCGCCGGCTCCTGGACCTGCCGCCCGACGCCGAGCAGCGGCACGTGGCGGAGCTGGGCCTGGACCCGCGTACCACCGAGCTGCTGACCTCCCGCAGGGTCGTGACGGACGAGGTCCACCGGGCGGGCGACCGGCTCATCGCGGTGAACGTCCGCCCCACCGAGACCTTCTCCGGACGTCCTTCGGGCAGCGTCATGACCCTGCGCGACTCCACGGAGCTCGCCGCTCTCGCCGGACGCGCCGAGGTGGCCCGGGAGCGGCTCCAGATGCTCTACGACGCCGGGGTGCGGATCGGCACCACCCTGGACGTGGTGCGCACCGCCGAGGAGCTCTCGGAGGTGGCCGTGCCGCGCTTCGCGGACTTCGTCACCGTCGAACTCCTGGAGCCGGTGCTGCGCGGCGAGGAGCCGTCCCCGGCCGCGGGCGCGCACACCGAGATGCGCCGGGCGGCGATGTCGGGGGTGCGCACCGACCAGCCGCTCCAGCCCGTCGGCGACGTGATCCGGTTCGCCGTCCCCACCGCCCCGATGTCCGCGGCCCTGGACGCCGGGCACGCGGTGCTCGCGCCCGACCTGAACGCCGCGATGGGCTGGCGGGCCCAGGACGCCGCGGGTACCCGGGTGGCCCTGGACTACGGGCTGCACTCGCTGATCTCCGTACCGCTCCAGGCGAGGGGCGTGGTGCTGGGCATGGCGAACTTCTGGCGGGCCGCGGACACGCCGGAGGCCTTCGACGACGAGGACCTGTCGTTCGCCGAGGAGCTGGGGGCGCGGGCGGCGGTGTCCATCGACAACGCCCGCCGCTTCACCCGGGAACACGCCACGGCCGTGACCCTCCAGCGCAGTCTGCTGCCGAGGGTGCTGCCCGACCTGAGCGCGGTCGACGTGGCCTTCCGGTACCTGCCCGCGAAGGCGGGGGTGGGCGGCGACTGGTTCGACGTGATCCCGCTGCCCGGCGCCCGGGTGGCGCTGGTGGTGGGCGACGTGGTGGGGCACGGGGTGCACGCGGCGGCGACCATGGGCCGCCTGCGCACGGCCGTGCACAACTTCTCCACCCTCGACATGCCGCCCGACGAACTGCTGGGACACCTGGACGAGCTGATCGACCGGATCGACCAGCTGGAGCGCGGTGTTCCGGCCGAGGGCCCGGGCGGCGCGGCATCCGACCGGGGCGGTGACGAGCCGTCGTGGACGGGCGGCCGGGCGGGTTCCGCCGCGGACGGGGAGGGCCCCGACACCGGCGAGGAGCCCGCCGGGATCACCGGCGCCACCTGCCTGTACGCGGTCTACGACCCGGCCTCCGGAGCCTGCACGATCGCCAGCGCCGGCCACCCCGGGCCGGCCCTGGTGCACGCCGACGGACGGGTGGAGTTCCCCGAACTACCTCCCGGGCTCCCCCTCGGCGTGGGCGGCATGCCGTTCGAGGCGACGGGGCTGCGGCTGCCCGAGGGGAGCCGGCTCGTGCTGTTCACCGACGGCCTCCTGGAGGACCGCGACCGCGACTTCGACTCCGGGCTCGCCCTGCTGCGCGAGACCCTGTCGCAGCCCGGCCGCAGCCCCGACCAGGCCTGCGCGGACGTGCTGGCCGCGCTGCTGTTCCCGTCGCCGAGCGACGACATCGCCCTGCTGATCGCCGACACCAGGCGGCTGGACCCCGACCGGATCGCGGAATGGGAGGTGCCCGGCGATCCGTCGGCCGTGTCCCGGGTGCGGGGCGCGGGCGGCGCCCAGCTCGCCGCCTGGGGACTGGAGGAGATCTCCTTCACCGCGGAACTCGTCCTCAGCGAGCTGATCACCAACGCCATCCGGTACGGGTCGGCGCCCGTCCGGGTCCGCCTGCTGTACGACCGGAACCTGATCTGCGAGGTCTCCGACGGCAGCAGCACCTCCCCGCACCTGCGGTACGCGGCGACCACCGACGAGGGCGGCCGCGGCCTGTTCCTGGTGGCCCAGTACGCCGAACGGTGGGGCACCCGCTACACGGACCGCGGGAAGGTCATCTGGGCGGAGCTGTCCCTGACGGCGGGCCCCGAGCCGGCCGTGGGGCCCGCCCTCGACCTGGAGGCCCTGGAGGACCTCGGCTGGTGACGGGCGGGGTCCGTGCGGGATCCGGCCGCTCGAACCTCAGCAGGCCCTGGTACGGGCCAGGAGGATCGCCACGTCGTCCTGGGGGGCACTGGGGAGCAGCTGGGCCAGGATTCCCTCGCACAGCTCCTCCAGGGGCTGTGCGGCCCGCCGCAGCGCCCGGCCGAGGCGCTCCATGCCCTCGTCGAGGTCACGGTCGCGGGCCTCGATGAGGCCGTCCGTGTACAGCACGAGCAGGCTGCCGGGGGGCAGCGGCACCTCCTCGGTGCGGAAGTCGTGTCCGCCCGTGCCGAGCGGGGTGCCGGACGGCCCGTCGAGGAAGGTGACCGTGCCGTCCGCGGAGGCCACCGCGGGCGGCGGGTGCCCGGCGCGGGCGATCACGCAGCCGCCGGTCGCCGGGTCGTGGACGGCGTACACGCAGGTGGCCATCTCGTCCTCGCCGAGGTCGGCGACGACCGCGTCGAGGGAGCGCAGCAGCCGGGCGGGCGGCACGTCCTCGCGCGCGAGGGTCCGTACCGCCGTGCGGAGCTGTCCCATGACGGCGGCCGCGTGGATGCCGTGGCCCATCACGTCGCCGATGACGAGGCCGGTGCGGCCCCGGGGCAGCTGGATGACGTCGAACCAGTCGCCGCCGACGTCGTGGTCGCTGGCGGGCAGGTAGCGGCCGGTCAGTTCCAGGCCGGGGACCTCGGGGAGGGCGCTGTTGGTGAGGCTGCGCTGGAGGGTGCGGGCGGCCTGGCGCTGCGTCGTGTACATCCGTGCGTTGTCGATGTTGAGGGCGGCGCGCGCGACGAGCTCGTCGATCAGTACGCCGTCCTGTTCGTCGAACGGCTCGCGTTCGCGGACCCGGGTCACGGCCACGGCCCCCAGCACCGTGCCGCGGGCGACCAGCGGCACCATGCGCGCCGAGCCGAGGGTGGCGAGGTAGTCGCGCAGGGGTTGTGCGCGGGGGTCGGTGATCAGCGCGGGGATGTCCGAGGCGTACAGGGCCATCGGTACGCCCTCGGTGACGACCCGTTCGTAGACCGTCCCGGCCGGGACCTGGAAGGTCTGACCGGCGGTGAGCTTCGCGGTGGGCGCCGTCGGGTCGGGGAAGGTGGCGGCGAGTCGGCGCAGCACCCCGCGGGTGGAGGCCGCGGACTCGTCCGGGTCGAGGACCGCTTCGAGGATCTGCACGTCGGCGGAGTCCGCGAGCTGCGGGACCAGCAGGTCCACGATCTCCCGGGCGGTCTGGCGCAGGTCGAGGGTGGTGCCGATGCGGGTACCGGCCTCGGCGAGGAGCGCGAAGCGGGTGCGGGCCCGCTCGGCCTCCAGCTGGGCCCGCTGGCCCTCGGTGATGTCGATGAGGGAGGCGATGAGGCCGAGGCGGCGGCCGCTCCCGTCGAGCAGCGGGGCGTACGAACAGGACCAGGTGCGGTCGTGCTCGGGGTCGGCGGGGGTGCGGCCGGTGCGGCGGACGTCGACGACGGCGCTGCCGCACTCCAGCACCTGCCGCATGGTCGCCTCCAGCGCGGCGGCGTTGACCCCGGGCACGACCTCGGTGAGCCGTTTTCCGAGGTGGTCGGCGGCCGGGACGCCGTTCATCCGGGCCAGGGCGTCGTTGACCCGCAGGAAGCGCAGGTCGGGGCCGAGGGTGGCGAGGCCGATCGGGGACTGGGTGAAGAGGCTCTGGAGGGCGGCGAGGGAGTCCCGCATGTGCAGGACCTCGGAGGTCTCGACGGCGATCAGGAGGGCGCCCGTGCGGCCCTGCGGGTCCGCGGCGGGCACGATCCACATCTCCATCACCACGCGGTGCCCGTCGCGGTGGCGGACGGGCAGCGTGCCGACGACGGTCTCCCCGGCCTGGACGCGGCGGGTCAGGTCGCCGGCGAGCTCGCGGTTGGCCTCGGGGACGAGCACGGAGGTGCCGGGCTTGCCGAGGATGTCCTCGGGACGGTGCCCGAGGAGGTCCTGGGCGGCCAGTGACCATTCCACGATGCGGCCGTCCGCGTCCTCCCGCCACAGGGCGATCGGCAGCAGCTCGCGGAGTACGCCGGCGTATCCGACCGCCGCCATCGGCTGATCGGGCACCTCGCTCGTCGACTGGTAAGTGTCCAACGCACCGACCTCACCCCGGGGGGCCTGTTTGCTTCCGATTCACCCTATCCGAGGGCATGGGACGGCGCGTCGGGGCGGAGCCGGGCGGGGACGGCACGGCCACCCGCCCGCCACGGCCACCCGCCCGTCACGGCCACCGGCCCGGTACGCCCGCCCCTGCCGTGTACGGCCGCCCGCCCTGCCACGGGCGGCCGCCGGCCGGGTCAGAAGTCGGCCTGCGCCCGCACGTCGGCCCGGCCGACCGACTCGAGCTCCCACATCTTGCAGTAGAGGCGACGGATGTACTCGATGTCGATGTTGCGGCGGTGCGCCTCGCTCACCGGGTAGAGCACGGTCAGCTCGAAGGAGCGCTCGCCGTTGATGTCGCCCTCCTTGTCCCGCCACTGGCCGCGCCCCTCCTGGAGGGTCAGGCCGGCAGGGAAGCGGGGGGTGACCACGTCGGCCACGAACTTCATGAACTGCTCGTCGGTGATCGGCGGGTTGCCGTTGTGACGGCCGGTGCCGAAGTACAGGTGCGTCGAGACGAAGGGGCTGCCCACCGAGGAGGCGGACTGCTGCTCCGCGGCGGCCGTGGTGGCACGTGTCTCGAACGCGACGTCGGCCACGGGTCTTCCCACGGCGAAGAGGAGCGCGCCCACCGCGAAGAGGGCGGCGGCGGGCAGCGGTATCCGGATCTGGCGCATGTGTCTTCAATCCCTGTCTGTCGTTCGTGGAGGGGGGTGGCGATGGGGGGGGCTGTGCCCGGGGTCCGGCCCGCGCCGCTCAGGCGGGCAGGGACTCCAGGAGGTGGACCGCCGCGTCCTTCAGGCGGCCCGGCGCGCGCCCGGACCGGCGCACGTCCCGCGCCGTCCGGCGCAGGGTCCCGGTGGTCCGCGCGGAGCCGATCGCGGCGGCGCGCGGCGCGAGCTCGGCGACGAGGTCCTCGGCCTCGTTCCAGGCGCCGGCGCGCACCAGGGCCGCGAGGAGTTCGGCGGTGAACAGGTGCCGGTAGGACGGGCCGGGGGCGGTGGCCGCGGCGTGCAGGAGGGGGATGGCCCGGTCCCAGTACCGCAGCCGGGCGAGGACCCAGCCGCGGTGGCCGAGGAGTTCGCTCTCGTCGATCCACCAGGCCCAGTGCGGGTCGCGGCGGGAAACGCCGTCGAGGAACCGGCTCCGGGCGCGGCCGATCAGCGCGAGGGGTTCCCGGCGTTCGCCGAGCATCGCGATGGCGTGGGCCTGCCGGATCAGGACGAGGCTGTGCACCCGGGCCGGCAACGGCTTGGGGCCGCCGACGCGGGCGGCGCTCGCCAGGGCCGCCCGCGGCCGGCCGGTGTGGGCTTCGAGCATGCTGTGGTTGAGCAGCACCAGCCGCGCCGTCCAACGGTCGCCGCACAGCCCGGCCAGGGCCAGGGCCCGGGCGTTCATCCGCCGGGCCGGGGAGTGCAGGCCGGCGTCGAAGAGGATCCAGCCGATGACCTCGGCGAGCTCGGCGAGCGCGGCGAGCAGGTCGCCGTCCTCGGCGTGCAGGCTCGCGGGGTCGGCCGACAGCTCCGGGAAGCGCCGTAGGGTCTCGCGCACGGCGGGCACGGCGGCCGTGGCGCCCCGCTCGGTGTCCAGGGCGACGAGCCGCCGGATCGTGTCCAGCGCCGGGCCGAGCGGTGTGCGCGGGTCCTCGGCCGGGGCCGTCGCGGGGGGTGCGGACTCGGGGTGACTCGGGGCGCTCACGACAGGAGCCCCGCCTCGATCGCCCCTTCGCCGCGTCGGCCGAGGCTCGTGAAGGAAGAGGCGACCTCCGTCAGCCACTCCACCTCCTGGCGGAAGTCCTCGTACGGCGGGCGGACGGGAATGTCGGCGGCGTCGGCCTGCTCCGCGCGCTCCTGCGCGGGGCGGCTGAGCACGGCGCGCACCTGGAGGGCCTCCCCCAGGGGCGAGGTGGGGTCCTCGGGGAGGTTCAGGGAGCGGGCGACGCGGGCGAAGTCCGCGAGGGAGAGGGAGGTGCGGAGCATCAGTTGGCCGTCGCGGATCTCGATGACGCGCCGGTAGAGGCTGTAGTGCGGGTCGCGGGGCGGGATGAGGTCGCGGGGCAGGGAGCGGGGCGGGTCGAGGGCGATGTCCGGCGACGCCTCGTAGAGCGCCCACCACAGCGGGCGCAGCCGCAGGTAGGAGCGGTAGCTGCGGATCCAGCCGCGGGCGCGGGTGACGCGGATGCCCCAGGAGGGGATGGTCCAGCCGATGATCTGGAGCAGGGCGCCGACGCTTCCGCTCGTCCACTGGATGGGATCGAGGGCGGCTCCGTCGAAGTCCAGCCGGGTGCCCGCGATCTGGATGCCGCGGGTCACGCAGTAGACGAGGATCAGGCTCGCGCCGAGGGTGACGGTGCGCATGCCGACGGCGAGCCACTGGCGGTTGGCCATCCTGGTGAAGCGCAGCGACAGCCGTACGGTCTCGAACTGTCCGATGGCGCAGATCAGCAGGTAGAACGACATGTACAGGGCGTACCGGCCGTCCTGGATGCTGAGCAGGATCGTGGAGGTGGCCGTCTCGGACTTGGCGGCGGGGCCCACGGCCAGCGAGGTGGGGACGAGGACGCACAGGGCGGCGGCGAAGAACAGGACGCGGCGGCGGGCCATCCGGCGGGCCTCGGCGGGCGGGGACGACCAGTAGACGAGGACGACCTGCTGGGCCGCGGTCAGGATGACGACCGCGACCTGGGTGATCAGCGAGGTGATGTTGGGCAGTCCGAAGAATCCGGAGATGTGCAGCCGCAGCAGGTCGAGGTCGACCAGGAAGCTGATCCCGGAACAGAGGAAGTAGGTGCACAGCGCCCACAGGGCGATGTCGTTCTTCCTGCGCAGCAGGTCCGGAAGGCGGTAGGCGAAGGCGGCGATGCCGACGACGGCGCAGATCCAGGCGAGGATCCCGTAGATCACAGGCACCCCTGGTCCGGCTTGCCGAGTCCGTTCTCGATGCGGGCGACGATCTCGGCGGCGTCGGCGGGGACGCCCCAGGCTGGTTCGGTCCACCGTTTCGCGGCCCGCGCGAGGATCAGCGAGGCCATCGTCTCGGCTTCCTGTTCCTCGTCGTCGCTGTAGCGGGAACGCATCAGCATGCCGCGTACGGCGGCGGGGTCGACGTCGGGAATCAGCTGGCCGGAATCGCCGCCGGCGAGTTGCAGGGAACCGTTGTGATCGAAGGCGATGTGCGCCAGTTCGTGCGCGATGATGTGTTCTTTGTGTGAGGAGGACGCGGCTTTCTCGTACACGATGACGTCGAAGTCATCCATTTTCAGCCATATGCCGAACAGGTGGCGTTCGGGGAACGGCGTGGATATCAAATGGATGGGCCGGTTGCGCTGTTCGGTCAGATGGCGGTGGAGTTCGTCGATGCCGCACCCGTGCTCCATGCCCCACTGCGCGAGGAGCTCCTCGCAGGTGTGGCGGACCTTCTTCAGGCGGCGCCGGAGCCTTCTGTCCTCGGACGTCGATGACGCAGAGCCAGGTAACTTCATCCTCAGTCCTCCGCCGAACCCCTGCCCGGCCGTACCCGTCCGGCCACGCCGCCGGCCCCGTACCGGCCGGCCCGGAAAGGGAATGGAACCCCCTCCGCCTCGGCACCACGGCGTCCGAAGGGTTCCGATTCCGGGGCGACGACGCGGCCATGATGCCACACGCCCGACACCCTTATCCGTGCGACGAGTTCCATCCGGCCATTCCCCGAACGTTTCCGCCATCGGTCCCGGAGGGATTTCGGCCACGCCTTTCACGTAACTTCTACGAATTCACCGAAATGTGCCGTGAAAGGCGGTCGGCTCCCGGGCCGTTGCTGGTGGGCGCACCCGTGCGGGGGCGTGGGGCTCAGTACGCGAGCCGGGCCCGGAGCGGGAGTTCGGCCGGGTCCAGGACGGCCGCGATGCCCCGGGCGAGGCAGGGGATCCGGTGGGGCGGGATCCCCGCGATGTTGACGCGGCCGGAGGTGGTGCCGTAGATGGCGAACTGCCTGCGCAGCAGGAGCATCTGGGGGGAGGTGAGCGGCAGCATGGAGAACATGCCCTTCTGCCGCGCGAGCGCCCCGGCCTGGACCTCGCAGCCCAACGCGTCGAGCTGCTGGGCGAGTTCCGACCGGTTGGCGGTGATCCGGCCCCGCATGAGGTCCAGTTCCGCTTCCCAGGAGCGGCGCAGCCGCTCGTCCTCCAGGATGGTCGTCACGACGGCGGCGCCGTGCTCGGGCGGCATCGAGTACAGGGTCCGGGCGGCGTTCTGCAGGGCCGTCTCGGCGTGCCGCACGGACCGGGCCGAGGCGCCGATGACGATGGCGCAGCCCGTGCGGTCGCTGTAGAGGCCGAAGTTCTTCGAGCAGCTGACGGCCACGAGCATCTCCGGTACCCGCGCGGCGAGCATCCGGGTGGGGGCCAGGTCGGCCTCCAGCCCGTCGCCGAGCCCGTGGTAGGCGAGGTCGACGAAGGGGACCCAGCCGTTGCGGGCGGCCAGCTCGGCCAGGGCCGCCCAGTCCCGCGGGGAGGGGTCGGCGCCGGTCGGGTTGTGGCAGCAGCCCTGGAGCAGGACGACGTCGTCGTGCCGCGCCGCGCCGAGGTCGCGCAGGACCGAGTCGGCGTCGAAGCCGCCCTCGGCGTCGCGCCAGGCGTAGGTGCGTACGGTCAGGCCGGCGGCCTCCAGGATGGGCCGGTGGTTGACGTAGGCCGGATCGCTGATCCACACGGTCGTGCCGGGGCGGGTGCGGCATATCAGGTCGGCCAGCAGCCGCAGCGCGCCGGAGCCGGCGACGGTCTGGACGGCCGCGGCCCGGTCGGCCGGACCGTCGGGGCCGAGGACCATGGAGAGCAGGGCCCGGTTGAAGCCGGCGTTGCCGGAGAGCCCGCGGTACTCCTTGGAGTCGGATCGCTCGGCGAGCAGGATCTCGGCCTCGCGGACGGCCGCCATGACGGGCGTGCGGCCGGTCGGGTCACGGTAGACGCCGAGGACGAGGTTCAGCCGCTCGGGGCGTTCGTCGGTGCCGAACTCGTACGTCAGGTCCCACAGCGGGTCGGTGGGCGGCGGGGGAAGGAGCTCAAGCATCTGCGGGAACCTCGGGTCGCGGGCGGGCGTGCGGGCGGGGACGGCGGTTGGCGAGGACCACGCCGGCGGTGATGAGGGGGACGCCGACGAGCACGGCGAGGGCCGGCTTCTCACCGAGCAGCGGCACGGCGAGCAGGACGACGGCGACGGGGCTGAGGCTGCCGACGACCGAGGCGCGCTCGGCGCCGAGCCTGCGGATGGCGAAGGCGTACAGGAGGCCCGCGCACAGGCCCACTCCGAGCCCCTGCACCACCAGGAACAGGAGGATGTCGCCGCCCTCGGCGTGCGCGATGCCGGTCGGGAGCACCCCGGTCAGGACCAGGAGGGCGATGACGGCGAAGGAGGGCAGGCAGAGCAGGCCGATCGAGCCGACGGGGTCGAGGTCCACGTCGCGCAGGCCGACCGTGTAGAGGGCCCAGAGCCCGCTGGCGACGAGGAGGGTGCCCGCGCCGGCCAGCACGTCGGTGTCGACGGGGACGACGTGGCGCCAGACGAGGGCCACCACCCCGGTCGCGATCAGGGCCAGGCCGGCGGTCTGCGCCCCGCGGGGCAGACCGCGACCGCGGGCGGCCATGAGGGCGGAGACGAACAGCGGGACCATGCCGGGGACGATCGAACCGACGAAGGCGGCCGAGGTCAGGGCGCCGCCGTGCATGGCGGCGAGGAAGAACGGCACCCCCGCGCCGCAGACGATCTTGATGGCGGGGCCGGGGCGGACCGCCGCGATGCGTGCCCGCCGCCGCCACAGCGCGGGGAGCAGGACGACCAGCGGGACGCCGAAGCGCAGCAGGGCCGCGTCGGCGGGCAGGAGGGTGGAGGCGCTCAGGGCTCGGGCGCTGAGTGCGAAGGCGGCCCAGATCGCCACGGTCACCAGCAGGGCGGCCATGCCCTGTGCCTGGGGGGAGAGCCCGCGGCGGCCGGGGTTGCCGGCCTGCGGGCCCACCGCGTCGAGAGGAGCGGCCGCCCCGGTGGTTGTGGTCGCGACCAACGAAGTTGCTCCAGCCTGTGAGAGCGGACCGGTCTGGTCCGTTCCCTCGCAACGCTAGGGCCTGGGCCGGGGCAGCCGATTGCCAGTTCTGTCGCTCGGACATACGTTTGGGGCAGAATCTGCCAAGAACCACCCCGGGAGGGTCCATGGACGCCGTCGATCTGCAGATCATCCGGGAATTGCAGGCCGACGGACGCCTGTCGAACCAGGACCTGGCCGACCGCGTCCGGCTGTCCCCGTCCCCTTGTCTGCGCCGGGTCCGCCGACTGGAGGAGGCGGGTCTGATCCGCGGCTACACGGCCATGGTCGACCAGGTCGCCTTCGGGCTCCCCGTCACCGTCTTCGTCCGCATCCGCCTGGAGCGGCACACGGCGGAGGCGGTCGCGGTGTTCGAGGAGCACGTCGCGGTCATCGAGCACATCCAGGACTGTTACCTGATGGCGGGCAGCAGCGACTACCTGCTGCGCGTCGTCATCGAGGACCTGGAGGCGTACGAGGCCCTGGTCCGCCACCGGATCCACGCCATTCCCGGCATCGCCTCGATCGAGTCGAGCTTCGCCTACGGCAGCGTGAAGCAGTCCCGGACCTACCCGCGCCCCTCCCCCGGCGGGTCCGCGCGGGGGCGGTGACGGCGGGCCGTCTCCTGCGGGACCTGCCGGTCCTGCCGGTCCCTACGCGCGGTCGACCTCCGGGCCCCCGACGGCCGCCTCGAAGGCCGCGTGGGCGGTCGCGTCGAAGAGCACGAACCGGACCTCCTCGACGTCGGTGCGGGCCGCCCGCACCGTTTCGACCGCGATGCGGGCGCCGTCGTCCATCGGCCAGCCGTAGATCCCGGTGGAGATGGCGGGGAAGGTGACCGTACGGGCCCCCAGTTCGTCGGCGACGCGCAGGGACTCGCGGTAGCAGGAGGCGAGGAGCGCGGAGCGGTCCTCCTCCCGCGACCACACCGGCCCGACCGTGTGGATGACGTGCTCGGCCGGCAGGCGCCCCGCCGTGGTGGCCACCGCCCCGCCCGTCCGCAGGCCCTTGCCGTAGTGGGAGCGCCGCAGGTCCTCGCAGGCGGCCAGGATCTCGGGGCCGCCGCGCCGGTGGATGGCGCCGTCCACTCCCCCGCCGCCGAGCAGCGAGGAGTTCGCGGCGTTGACGATCGCGTCCGCCGGTTCGGCGGTGATGTCTCCGAGGACGAGGGCGATGCGGACCATCAGGAGGCCTTTCGCAGGTGGCGCCAGACCGCCTTGGCGGCGTTGTGGCCGGACATGCCGTGGACGCCGGGGCCGGGCGGGGTGGCCGAGGAGCACAGGAACACCGCGGGGTGGGCGGTGGTGTAGGGGGACAGGGTGAGCTTCGGGCGCAGCAGGAGTTGGAGGCCGGAGGCCGCGCCGCAGGCGATGTCCCCGCCGACGTAGTTGGGGTTGCGGGCCGCGAGCTGCGGCGGACCTGCCGTGGCCCGGGCCAGTACGAGGTCGCGGAAGCCGGGGGCGAAGCGCTCCAGCTGCCGTTCGATGGGCTCGGTGAGGTCGCCGTCCCAGCCCGACGGGACGTGTCCGTACACCCAGAACACGTGCTTGCCCTCGGGGGCCCGGCCGGGGTCGACGAGGCTGGGCTGGGCGGCGATGAGGAAGGGGTTGCGCGGGGGGCGACCGCCGGAGGCGAGTTGCAGGGCGGCGTCGATGTCACGGGTCCGGGGGCCGATCTGGACGGTGCCGGCCCGGCGGGGGTCCTCCGCGGTCCAGGGCACCGGCCCGTCCAACGCGTAGTCGATCTTGAAGGCGGCGGCCCCGTACCGGTAGCCCTCGTAGGCGCTGCCCAGCCGGGCGATGCGGGCCAGGGCGGTCGGGGAGGTGTCGAAGACGTACGCGCGGGCCGGCGGGAGGTCGTCGAGCCGCTTGACCTCGAAGCCGGTGTGCAGGGTGCCGCCGAGGTCGCGCAGGTATCCGGCGAGGGCGTCGGAGAGGGATTGCGATCCGCCGCGCGGCAGGGGCCAACCGCCCGCGTGCGCGGCGAGGGCGAAGACCAGGCCGACGGCGCCGGTCCCGATGCCGTTCAGCGGAGCCATGACGTGCGCCACCAGCCCGGCGAACAGGGCGCGCGCCCGGTCGTCGCGGAAGCGGCGCAGCAACCAGGTGGAGGGCGGCAGTCCGGTGAGCCCGAACCGGGCGAGGGTGACCGGGTCCCGGGGCAGCGCGGTGTTCGGCAGGGACATGAAGTCGCGGGCGAGGGTGTCCCACTTGCCGAGGAACGGCTCCACCAGGCGCCGGTACGCGCCCGCGTCCCGCGGCCCGAAGGAGGCGGCCGTCTCGGCGACGGACCGGGAGAGCACGGCGGCCGTGCCGTCGTCGAAGGGGTGAGCCATCGGGAGCGGGGCGTGCAGCCACTCCAGTCCGTACCGGTCGAGCGGCATCGTCCTGAACACCGGCGATCCGGCGCCCAGGGGGTGGACCGCCGAGCAGGGGTCGTGCCGGAAGCCCGGGAGGGTGAGCTCCTCGGTCCGGGCGCCGCCGCCGACGGTGTCCGCCGCCTCGAACACGGCCACGGAGTGGCCTCGGCGGGCCAGTTCGACGGCGGCCGTCAGGCCGTTGGGCCCCGCCCCCACCACGACCGCATCGAGAATCGGCGGCACTTGCGACTCCTTCGTCCGATGGGCACTGACCCCACCCTATTGCGCCGCCCGCGCCGATCGGATCCTCCCGGGGCCCCGCGGCGGGCCTACGCTCCGCGCAGCAGGTCCCGGACGCGTACGGTCGTGGCCTCGTCACGGCCGACCGCGAACGGGAGGGCGTTGTCGCGGTCCACCCGGAAGGGCACCCCGTCGACGGTGCTCTGGGTACCGCCCGCCTCGGCGATCAGCAGGAGGCCGGCGGCGTGGTCCCAGGCCGAGGGCCAGTTGAAGGCCAGGGCGTCCATCTCCCCGCGGGCCACCTTCAGGTACTCCAGACCGGCCGAACCACAGGGTCGGACGGCGACACCGGGGACCTCCAGCCGGGCGAGGATCCGCCGCTCCTCCTCCGTCGTGTACAGCGGGTGGGCCGTGGCCACGCGCAGTTCGGCGCCGGGCTCGGGCGAACCGCTGTGGATCCGCTCGCCGTTGACGTACGCGCCCTGCCCGCGCACGGCGGTGGCCAGTTCGTCCAGGGCCGGGGCGAAGGTCCAGGAGGCGAGGATCTCGCCGCGCAGGGCCAGCGCCACCAGGGTGCAGAAGGCGGGGTCGCCGTTGACGAACTGCCGGGTTCCGTCGACCGGGTCGACGATCCAGACGGGGGCTTCGGCGCGCAGCGCGCGGTAGACGTCCGGGTCGGCGTGCACGGCCTCCTCGCCGACCACGGCCGAACCGGGCAGCAGCTTGGTCAGCGAGGCCGTGAGGTGTTCCTCGGCGAGCCGGTCGGCGACGGTGACGAGGTCGTGGGGACCGCTCTTCTGGTCCACCTCGTGGTCGGCGAGCTGCCGGAACCTGGGCATGATCTCCACGGCCGCCGCCTTGCGCACGGCCTCTTCCACGGCGGACAGGTCACGGGCCAGAAATTCATCGATCATGCGTCCAGCAAAGCACGCCCGACCGACAAACCCCACCCCCGCACACGTCCGAGCGGCGCACGCCGGACGACCGGCGGGTGAACGGGCCGGGCGGGTGGTGGGGTTGGGACTCCCGGCCCGTCCTGCGGAGCCGGCCGGCCGAGCTTGACACTGTAAGTAAACTTTCCTAACTTGGCCCGACGTCACCGTTCGGCATGCGACCGCCCCGCCCCGGGACCGCGCCGCCGGCGACCGGTCCGCGTCGTATCCCGTGAACTCAATGAACGAAATGATGACGGGGGCGTACGCGTCAGGTAATTCTAATCGGAACCGCGCCCCTTGGCGTATTTACGATCGCGCCCGACGGAAGGCGCGTCGGTTTATCCGCCTCTTACTTACGCGGGCAGCACGAAGCATCGGAAATGCTATCCGTGTCGTCCCGGGGTGCGCGCCGAATAGGGAAACGGTGAGGCGAAGTCGGCGTGGGTCGACGCCCGTCGGCAAGTATGGCCGAGCCCGGTCGGCTTGCGGCGTCCCGAGGATTTCAGTCAGGTAAATTCGCGCGTGCGGGAGGGGCCGGCGCCCCGTGCGGGCCGGCCCCTCCCGAGTCGGTTACTTCGCCATGCCCCAACGGACGGGGGCGATCTGCTTGGACATGATGGTGATCAGCTCGTACGCGGCGTGCGACGCGGCGATCGAGGTGATTCCGGCGTGGTCGTAGGCCGGTGCGACCTCCACGATGTCGGCGGAGACCAACTGGCAGTCGGCGAGGCCGCGCAGGATCTCCAGCAGTTCGCGGGAGGTCATGCCACCGGCTTCCGGGGTGCCCGTTCCCGGGGCGTGCGCGGGGTCCAGGACGTCGATGTCGATGGAGATGTACAGGGGCCGGTCACCGACCCGCTCGCGCAGTTGCTGGGCTATCTCGTCGACCCCGCGCCTCATCACGTCCGCCGAGGTGACGATGCCGAAGCCGAGCTTGGCGTCGTCGTCGAGGTCCTTCTTCCCGTAGATCGGGCCGCGGGTGCCGACGTGGCAGAGGGCGGAGGTGTCGATGACGCCCTCCTCCACGGCCCGACGGAAGGGCATCCCGTGGGTGTACTGCTGGCCGAAGTAGTCGTCCCAGGTGTCCAGGTGGGCGTCGAAGTGCAGGACCGCCACCGGCCCGTGCTTCTTGGCCACGGACCGCAGCAGCGGCAGCGCGATCGTGTGGTCCCCGCCCAGCGTCATCAGCCGGGCGCCGCCGGAGAGGAGCTCGTCGGCGGCGGCCTCGATGGTCTCCACCGCCTCGCTCGTGTTGAACGGATTGGCGCTGATGTCGCCCGCGTCGGCGACCTGGCTGTAGTGGAACGGGTAGACGTCCTGCGCCGGGTTGTAGGGGCGCAGGGTGCGGGAGGCCTCGCGGATGGCGTTGCCGCCGAAGCGGGCTCCGGGGCGGTAGGTGACACCGCCGTCGAACGGGACGCCTACGACGGCGATGTCCGCCTTCTCCACCTGGTCGATGCGGGGGATGCGGCCGAACGTGGCCTGACCGGCGAAGTGCAGCGTCCGGTCGGTCTCGGTCGGCGCCAGCGGCGGGGTCGGTCCGTTGGGCTGGGCGGTCATGGTGCGGTCCGTGCCTTTCCGGGTACTGCGGCCCGGTGCCCCGTTGGTGGGCCCGGGCGCGGGTGGGGGACGCCGGGCGGCTCCCGGGCGTGCGGTGTTCTACTGCGGCGGGTTGCCGTGCTTGCGCGACGGCAGGTCGGCGTGCTTGGTGCGGAGCATCGCGAGGGCGCTCGCGAG
>NZ_JANFAK020000376.1 GCF_024721315.2 Streptomyces sp. Isolate_45 | reverse complement strand
GATATCAACACTTGCTGCAACAATCTTACCCTACACGACGCTCTTCCGATCTGGCCGAACCGGCCCACCGCCGCCGGGCGGCGGCTGGTGGCGCGGGCCCGGCGGGGCGGCGCGTGGCCCGCGTACGTCTTCGACGGACCGCCCGTCCTGCCGGACCGGCTGCTGCGCCGGGCCTTCACGCGGGCGCAGCCCCCGGTCGGCGGGCTGGGCAAGGCCCTGGTCCGGATGGGCAAGGCCCTGGACCGCGCGGAGGACCGCCACGACCGGTCGGGCGACGGCCAGGACGGCGGTCACGACGGCGGCCACTCCTGCGGCGGGGGAGGCGGGGGCGGCGGCGACTGAGGGGGGCGGGCCGGCGCCGCCGGGGGTGGCCAGTCTGACGGGGCATCACCTGAGGGTGAAGGTATCGGAGCAGGTCAGGGGGGTGAGTACGCCGGTTGCGCGGCGTGTCCCCGGGAGTGGTGGCCGCGCTGCGGTTGCCGGGTCCGGCGGGGTGCCGCTACGTGGACCGGGACACGTCCCATGTCACCCGTACGCCCCCGCCGGACAGGAGAGATCCGTTGCGCCGCTCCACGCGCTTCACCCGATACACCGTCCCCGCCGTACTCTGCACCGCCCTGCTGGCCGCGTCCCCCGGCCTCGCGACGGCCGCCGACGCCCCCGCGCGGCCGCCGGTCGCGGCGGCGGCCGGGGTCGGGTCGAAGGCGATCCCCGGGACCGAGGCGCTGCTCGCGCAGGTCCAACAACTCGGCACCGTCAGCGGGGTGTTGAAGCCCGTGACCGATCTGCTCGCCGCCGTCTTCAAGTCGCCCGACGGCAAGCTCCCCCAGGCGGACGTGGCCGGCTTCAAGGAGAAGATCGACACGGCCCTCACCGACCTGAGGAAGAACCTCCCGCCCGCCCCCGCCGTCCCGGCACCGCCGGTGGCCGCGCCGCAGCTGCCGGTGGACGCGCCGAAGCTGCCTGTCGCGGCTCCGCAGGTCCCGGCTGATGCGCCCAAGGTTCCGGCCGATGCTCCGAAGCTTCCGGC
>NZ_JANFAK020000375.1 GCF_024721315.2 Streptomyces sp. Isolate_45 | reverse complement strand
CCCTCGATCCAGCGTTCCCGCCGCCGCGCGGTCTCGTACAGCCGGGCGTTGCCGATCGCTATCCCCGCCTGCGAGGCCAGGACGCGCAGCAGCGCGACGTCCTCCTCGGTGAACGGGCCCCCGCCGCGCTTCTCCGTGAGGTACAGGTTCCCGAAGACCTCGGTGTGGACCCGGATCGGTACGCCGAGGAAGCCCTGCATCGGGGGGTGGCCCGGTGGGAAGCCCACCGAGCGGGGGTCCTGTGACAGGTCGTCCAGGAGCAGTGGTCGCGGGTCGGCGATCAGGGCTCCGAGCAGGCCGGCGCGGCCGTCGGGCAGCCGGCCGATCGCGGCCCGCTCGGCCTCGGTCAGGCCGACGGTGAACAGCCTGGTCAGCCGGACGCGCTCGGGGTCGACGACCCCGAGCGCCCCGTACCGGGCCGCGCACAGTTCGGCGGCGGATTCCACGATGTGCTGGAGGGTGGAGTGCAGTTCCAGTTCCGAGCCGACGCTGAGGACCGCTTCCAGCAGGACCGGGAGGCCGGCCGCCTCCGCGGCGGGAGCCGTTTCCTCCGTCATCCGGCCAACGGGTTGAGAATCATGGGTGCGATCTTTCCCTCCAGCATCGCGCCGAGGCCGAGCACGGCGCACACGTCCGGCCGTTCCGCGATGGCGACGGGCATTCCGGTGGCGTCGCGCAGCATCTGGTCCAGGCCCGGCAGCAGGGCGCTGCCGCCCACCATCATGATCCCCCGGTCCGTCAGGTCGGCGACCAGGTCGGGAGGGCAGTCGCGGAGCACCTTGCCGATGCCGTCGATGACGGCGGTCAGCGGGGTGTGGATGGCGTCCCGGACCGCGGCGGTGTCCACCTGGACGGACCGGGCGAGTCCGGTGGCCACGT
>NZ_JANFAK020000374.1 GCF_024721315.2 Streptomyces sp. Isolate_45 | reverse complement strand
CGTACCCCGGGCGTCGTGCGCCGTCGGTTGGCCGGCTGGCCGCGCTGGATCGGGTACGTGGCCTTCCTGGTGCTGCTCGCCTACGGACTGGCCCAGACGTACTGGGCGTTGGGCGGCGCCGGTTTCCCCTTCGGGGCCGATGACGCCAACCCCGAGTACTCGGCCTTCGAGCACGTGGGTCGTGACCGGCTCGCCCCGTGGCTGGCCGTCGGTTTCCTGCTCAGTGCCGGGGTCGCGTTGTTGTTGGCCCTGCCCGGCAGGCGGCGGGTGCCCACCGGGGTCCTGCTCGGTGCGACGGCCGCCTCGGGCGCCGCGGTGTTCTTCACGCTGGCCGACTTCCGGATCCTGGGGAACCTGGCCTACGTCTTCATGTTGAAGTTCGGTGCCATCAACTGGACGGTCATCAATCAGGTGTTCGCCGTGACGGCGGTGGCCCTGATGGCCGCCTCGGCGATCGCCTACCAGCGTCGGACCACCGACGCCTGTGGCAACTGCGGTCGCACCGGGGCCGGCGCCGAATGGACGTCACCGGCCTCCGCCGCCCGCTGGGGCAGGAAGGCCGCCTGGACTGCGGTCGTCGTACCGCTCCTGTACGCCACCACCCGTTGGGCCTGGGCGCTCGGTTACCCCTTGGGGATCTCCGACGAACTGTGGCAGGAGGGCAAGGAGGACCACCTGTGGATCCTGGGCGCGGCCCTGGCCACGATGGGCGCGCTCGGTTCCCTGCTGACGCTGGGGCTGGTGCAGCGCTGGGGTGAGGTCTTCCCCCGGTGGATGCCGGGCCTGCGCGGCAGGCGCGTACCGATCAGCCTGGCGGTCGTCCCGGCCTGGCTGGTCTCCCTGATGGTGACGATCGCCGGGGTCATGTACATCCGGCTGCACTTCCAGGGTGCCTTCGACAACGAGAGGGACGACTGGGGCGCCACGGTTCCCGAGACGATCTGGCCCGTGTGGGGCATCGCCCTGGCCGCGGCCGCCCTCGCCTACTACTTCCGCCGCCGCGGTACCTGCGGGCACTGCGGACGCGGCTGACCCGGCGCCTTCGAA
>NZ_JANFAK020000373.1 GCF_024721315.2 Streptomyces sp. Isolate_45 | reverse complement strand
TGCCCCAGGACCGCCGCGACCTGCGCACGGACCAGCCCGAGCAACTCCCGCTCCAACTCGACCGCACCAAGACCGGCGAACTTTCCGACCGGCGCCCCGATGTCCTCGGCACGCACGGCAGGCCCGGCAGGCCGCGTCTCCCGCAGCTCGGCGAACAGTGTGCTGTGGCGTACGACGGTGAACGCGGGCCCGAAACGCTCCCAGTCCACGTCCGCGACCAGCAGGGCCGCCGCGTCGGTCGACGCGGACACGCTCTGCCGCAGAACGGCCATGGCCGTATCCGGCGCCATCGGCGGCAAACCCTCACGCCGCATCCGGGCCTCAAGGGCTTCATCGGCAGCCATGCCACCGTCGGCCCACGGACCCCAAGCGATCGACGTCGCGACCAGACCGGCCGCGCGCCGCTGCTCGGCCAACGCGTCGAGATAGGCGTTCGCGGCGGCGTAGTTACCCTGACCTGCCGCACCGACCGTCCCGCTCATCGAGGAAAACAGCACGAACGCCGAGAGTTCGATGCCGAGCTCGACGGTCAGCTCGTGCAGGTTGAGCGCCGACGTGGCCTTGGCCCGCAGCACGCTCTCGAACCGCTCCGGCGTCAGCGCATCCAGCACCCCGTCGTCCAGGACCCCGGCGGTGTGCACGACCGCGGTCAGCGTGTCCGCCTCGGCGGCCAGGAGGCCGCGCAGCGCATCCCGGTCGGCGGCGTCACACGCCACCACCGAGACGTCCACGCCCAGCCCCGACAACTCCGCCACCAACTCGGCGGCGCCGGGCGCGTCCGCGCCCCGACGGCTGGTCAGCACCAGACGCGAAGCACCCGCGCCGGCCAGCCACCGCGCGATCCGACCACCCAGAGCACCCGTACCACCGGTCACCAGAACCGACCCGGACGGCGTCCAAGAACCCGCATCGCCGGCCACCGCACGCACCAGACGACGCCCGAAGACACCGGAGGAGCGAACCGCGACCTGATCCTCTCCAGCACCACCGGCCAGGACACCCACCAGCCGGCTCATCGCCCGCTCGTCCCACACCTCGGGAAGGTCCACCAGACCACCCC
>NZ_JANFAK020000372.1 GCF_024721315.2 Streptomyces sp. Isolate_45 | reverse complement strand
GCTCCGCACCCACCGAAGCCGCCGCCACCTGCGTCACGTTCGCCAACTGACCCGCCGCCGCGTGAACATCACCGAAGCCTCCCCACGAACCGTCGGCGAAGCGGATGGTGTGGTGGAGCTTGCCGTCGTTGCTGACGGCGAGCAGGTGGGTGTCGCCGTCGATGCCGGCCTCGGCGGTGGTCCGCACGCCCGAGGGGATCTCGCCGGCCTCGTTGTCGACGTTCCCGAAGTTCGACCAGGTCCCGTTCGGGTTGCGGACGCCGTGGTACAGCGACCCGCCCGACTCCACCGCGACCTGCGCCCGCCACTGGCCGGACGGCGCGGGCGGCGTCACCACCGGCGGCGGGGTTCCGGGAACGCCCACCGGCGAGACGAAGGCGAGGGCCTTGCCCGCGCCCGGGTTGTTGTAGGTCCGCCAGTTGAACCAGTTCTTGTACGAGACCTTGCCGCTCTCGTTGCCACCCACGGTCTGGATCTGCGAGCCGTCGGAGGAGACTCCGACGACCAGGCTGACGTGGTTCGCCTCACCGGAGACCGAACCGTCGTCGTCCCACAGGACCGCGTCGCCTATCCGGGGTCCGCTGGTGTGCAGCGTGCCGTTCTTCTGACCGTAGCTGTGGAAGGACGCGGCGGCTGCGTTGAGGCCGCTGGTGTTCGCGCCTGCCTGCTTCCAGACCCAGCGGGAGAACTCCGCGCACCAGGCGGACGGGTACACGCATCCGTAGTACGGCGTGCAGTTGTTGCCGACCTGGTTGCGTGCGATGTCCGCGACGGTGGGGGCGTTGGCCGCCGCCGACTGGGCTGAGGCCATCCCCAACATCGGGGCGAGCACGACGGCGGCGAGGAGGACGGAGCGGCTACGGGCGGACTGCTTGGCCTTGAACATGAGGGAGGGGTCCTTTACGGAAGAAGTCTGGGTGGGGAGGGGGAACGGCCCGTGCCGGGTCAGTTGTAGGTGCCGGTGATCGAGACGCCGGTGCGGGTGCCCGTGACACCGGTCAGGTCGACGGAGCCGACACCGGTCCAGTTGCCGCTGACCTGGCGGACCGTGTGCAGGACCCGACCGTCGGCGGCCACGAACGCCACCTGGAGCTCG
>NZ_JANFAK020000371.1 GCF_024721315.2 Streptomyces sp. Isolate_45 | reverse complement strand
CCCCCCCCCCGCCCCCCCCCCCCCCCCCCCCCCCCCCCCCCCCCCCCCCCCCCCCCCCCCCCCCCCCCCCCCCCCCGTTTCCGTGCTCGCGCCGCCGGTCGGGCTCACTCCAGGCCGGGCGAGACCCGGGCGGGTCCGGCGGCGGGGTCGGCGCGCAGCTTGTCCTGGAGTTCCCGGCTCTGCTCGGTCAGCCGCTGGGGTCCGCTGTGCGGGGGGACGCCGGAGACGCTCGTCCCGGGGGAGCCGGGGGGCTCGTACTCCCGCGGCGCGGTCGCGGTGGTGTACGCGGTCGCGACGGCGATCAGCGCGGTCATCACGAGGCCGGCCCGGGTCCACCTCCGGCCGCGGTGTTCCCCGGCGGCGCGGACGACGGCCGCGGGGCGCGGTTCCAGCCGTACGGGGGGCCGGACCGCCCCGAGCCGTTCGCGCAGCAGGGCGGACTGCTTCTCCGGCGGTACGTCGGCCAGCTCGGGTACGCGGTCCGCGAGCTCGTCGTGCGCGCGGAGCAGGCGGTTGCCCGCGGTCGGGGTGCTGGCCTCGGTCTCGGCGGCGGTGTCGGGCAGGTCGAGGCCGACGCCGTCGTAGAGCAGCACCGTCCGGCGGTGCACCGGGGGCAGCGCGAGCAGGGCGTCGAGCAGGATCCGGTCGGCGGGCTCCGACGGCGGCTTGTCGGGGTGGCGGTGGGCGCGGCGGAACCGGTGCCAGGGGGAGAGCGCGTACTCGTACGCGGCCGCGCGCACCCAGCCGACGGGGTCGGGGTCGGTGGCGACCTCGGGCCAGCGGTCCCAGGCCTGCTGGAAGGCCCGCTCCACCGACTCGTGGGCGAGGGCGCGGCGGGCCGTGAGGAGGTACGCCTGCCGGGTGAGGGCCGGGGCGGCGTAGGCGTAGAGGGCCTCGAAGGCCTGGACGGGATCGGCCGGGGGCGCGTCGGCGGGCGCCGGTGCCGGTTCGAGTGACTCCACGGCCGCCGGCGCTCCGGCCGCCTCCGACTCGGGAGGTGACGTCACGGTCGCCGGTGCCCCGATCGACTCCGGCCCGGCGGGTGCCTCGGGTGGTTCAGCCTCCGCCGTCGCCTCGGCCGCCCTCGCCTCGGCCGCGTCC
>NZ_JANFAK020000370.1 GCF_024721315.2 Streptomyces sp. Isolate_45 | reverse complement strand
CTCTATCCAGTAGCGCTTGGTGTCGAACGCGTAGGTGGGTAGGGGTACGCGTCGCGGTGAGCGGTTCGTGTGCAGGGTGGACCAGTCGATCGGGACACCGTTCACCCATAGGTGGGCCATTGCCTCCCGGGTGCGCTGGATGTCTCCGCGCGGGTCGCGGGCGTGTCTCATCGAGGCCATCACGATGTGGTTTCCGGCCTGTTCGTGGTCGGTCACCAGGGCGCCGGCCGAGGTGCCGGGGCCGACTTCGAGGAGCAACGTTTCCGGTTCGTCGCGCAGTAGCAGGGTCACGTCGTCGGAGAAGCGCACGGTGCTGCGGACGTGTTCGGCCCAGTACGACGCGCTGGTGGCCTGCTCCGTCGTGATCCACCGGCCGGTCACGTTCGAGGTGAAGGGAATGCGGGGAGCTCGCATGTCCACCTGTGCCACCCGACGCTCGAACTCCTCCAGCATCGGTTCCATCAGGGGGGAGTGGAAGGCGTGGGAGGTCGCCAGTACGCGATGGCGGATTCCCCGCTCGTCCATGCTGCGCGAGGCCCGCTCGATGGACTCCTTCGTTCCGGACAGTACGGTCTGGGCCGGGCTGTTCACCGCCGCGACCACACAGCCGGCTGCGTTGGCGAGCTCCCGAGCCTGGTCCTCGCCGAGCCATACCGCCAGCATCGCGCCGGGTGCCTGGTGGTGCATCAGGTCCGCGCGGGCGCAGACCAGGCGGATCGCGTCGGGGAGTGTCCACACTCCCGCTACGGTGGCCGCCACGTATTCGCCGAGGCTGTGGCCCACCATCGCGGACGGCGCCACACCCCAGGCCCGCCACTGCTCGGCCATCGCGTATTGCACCGCGAACAACGCCGGCTGCTGCACACGGGTCTCGTTCAGCCGCTCGGTCGCGCCCTGTGAGGGCTCGCCGAAGACCAGCGAGCGGAGGTCCTCTCCCAGTTCCTCCCGCACCACGCGCGCGCACTGCTCGAAGACCTCGCGGAACACACTCTCCCGCTCGAACAGTTCCCGACCCATGCCCACGAACTGCGAGCCCCCGCCCACGAAGAGGAAGGACACGCGCGCGTCGGAGCGGGCCTGCCCGGTCACCGGACCGGATCCCTCCGCCAGCGCCCGCGCCGCCTCGTCACCGCTACGGGCCACCACCGCGGCACG
>NZ_JANFAK020000369.1 GCF_024721315.2 Streptomyces sp. Isolate_45 | reverse complement strand
TCGATCAACACCGCCGTCTGCACCGTCATGTGCAACGAACCCATGATCCGCGCACCCGCCAACGGCTGCGCCCCGGCGTACTCACGCCGGATCGACATCAACCCCGGCATCTCGTGCTCGGCAAGGGTGATCTCCTTCCGCCCGAACGCGGCAAGGGACGGATCGGCAACCTTGAAGTCCGTGAAGTCGGCAGGCATGGCGTGTGCTCCTTGGAGGTGTACGGGGCCGGCGGTCATCGGCGGCCTCCCGCATTGAAGTAATTGGCTTCGGGGTGGTGGATGACGATGGCGTCGGTGGACTGTTCGGGGTGGAGCTGGAACTCCTCCGAGAGGTGGACACCGATCCGCTCCGGTCGCAGCAGGTCGGCGATCTTCGCGCGGTCCTCCAGGTCGGGGCAGGCCGGGTAGCCCAGGGAGTATCGGCAGCCCTGGTACTCGGTACGGAACATCCCGTCGACGGAGGCCGGGTCGGCGGCGGAGATCCCCAGGTCGGAGCGGACGCGGGCGTGCCAGTACTCGGCCAGTGCCTCGGCGAGCTGGACGGAAAGCCCGTGCAGCTCCATGTACTCCCGGTAGGCGTTCGCCTCGAACAGCTTGGCCGTGGCCTCGCCGATCCGGGAGCCGACGGTCACCACCTGGAAGCCGATGACGTCGACCTCTCCGGACTCCTCGGGGCGGATGAAGTCCGCGAGGCACAACCGACGACCGCGGGTCTGGCGCGGGAAGGTGAAGCGGGTGCGTTCCCCACCGTCCTCGTCGAGGACGATCAGGTCGTCGCCCTTGGAGACGCACGGGAAGTAGCCGTGGACGACCGCGGCCTCCAGGAGCTGTTCCGTGTGCAGGCGGTCCAGCCATCCCCGGAGCCGCGGCCGACCCTCCGCCTCGATGGAACCGGCGTCCTTCAGCCCCCACTGGCCCTTGAACAGGGCGTTCTCGTCGAGCCACCCCGCGTACTCCTTGAGCTGGATCCCCTTGACCACCCGAGTACCGAGGAACGGCGGGGTGGGGACGGGGTTGTCCACGGCCACATCGGACCGGCCGCCCGGCTCCTCCGGCTCGTCGACCTGGAGGACGGGCGTGTCCCGCTTGGCGACGCGGCGTTGCTTGAGTTCGGGGAGGGTGGCGCCGGGGACGCCGCGTTTGACGCCCATGAGGGCGTCCATGAGGCGTAG
>NZ_JANFAK020000368.1 GCF_024721315.2 Streptomyces sp. Isolate_45 | reverse complement strand
CCCGCGTCGTGCGGGTGTGTCGTCGTTCGGGTTCAGCGGGACGAACGCGCACGTGATCGTGGAGCAGGCGCCGGTGTCGGAGGTCGAGGCTGAGGTCGAGGCGCCCGTGTCGGCTTTGTCGGTGGTGCCTTGGGTGTTGTCGGGCAGGAGTGCGGCGGCGTTGCGGGCGCAGGCGGAGCGGTTGGCGGGTTGGTTGCCGGGTGTGCCGGGTGTGGATCCGGTTGATGTGGGTTGGTCGTTGGTGTCGTCGCGTGCGGGTTTGGAGCACCGGGCGGTGGTGCTGGGTGACCATGTGGCGGGTGTGGGTGCGGTGGCGTCGGGTGCGATGGCCGCCGGTGTGGTGACGGGGTCGGTCGTCGGTGGGAAGACGGCGTTCGTGTTCCCGGGTCAGGGTTCGCAGTGGGTGGGTATGGCTGCGGGTCTGATGGACTCGTCCGCGGTGTTCGCGGCGCGGGTGGATGAGTGCGCGAAGGCGTTGGAGCCTTTCACGGACTGGTCGTTGACCGACGTCCTGCGTGGTGTGGAGGGCGCGCCGTCCTTCGATCGGGTGGACGTGGTCCAGCCGGCTCTGTTCGCGGTGATGGTGTCGCTTGCGGAGGTGTGGCGGGCTGCGGGTGTGCGTCCGGGTGCGGTGATCGGGCATTCGCAGGGTGAGATCGCTGCGGCGTGTGTGGCGGGGATCCTGTCCCTGGACGACGCGGCTCGGGTGGTGGCTCTGCGGAGTCAGGCCATCGGTCGTGTGTTGGCGGGTTTGGGTGGCATGGTTTCGGTGCCGCTGCCGGCTTCGGAGGTGCGTGAGCGGATCGCCCGGTGGGGTGAGGCACGGATCTCCGTCGCGGCCGTCAACGGCCCGTCCTCGGTTGTGGTGTCGGGTGAGGTCGAGGCCCTGGATGAGCTCCTGGCCGCCTGTGAGGCGGACGGGATCCGTGCCAGGCGGATCGCGGTGGACTACGCCTCGCACTCCGCGCAGGTTGATCTGCTGAAGGATGAGCTGGCCGAGCTGCTCGCCCCGATCGTTCCGCAGGCCGCGCAGGTGCCGTTCCTCTCCACCGTGACCGGTGAGTGGGTGAACGGGACCGAGTTGGATGCCGGGTACTGGTTCCGCAACCTCCGGCAGACCGTTGAGCTGGAGCAGGTCACCCGCACGCTCCTCGACCAGGGCTTCGGTGTGTTCGTCGAGTCGAGCCCGCACCCCGTCCTCACCGTCGGGATGCAGGAGACGGTGGAGGACGCGGG
>NZ_JANFAK020000367.1 GCF_024721315.2 Streptomyces sp. Isolate_45 | reverse complement strand
GCCGGGGCGCAGCCGTTGGCGGGTGCGCGGATCATGG
Organism: Streptomyces sp. Isolate_45; assembly: GCF_024721315.2. GTDB lineage: Bacteria > Actinomycetota > Actinomycetes > Streptomycetales > Streptomycetaceae > Streptomyces. The sequence goes on along the minus strand of NZ_JANFAK020000367.1, from coordinate 1,216 downwards.
GTTCGTTGCACATGACGGTGCAGACGGCGGTGTTGATCGAGACGTTGGTGGCGTTGGGCGCGGAGGTTCGGTGGGTGTCGTGCAACATCTACTCGACGCAGGATCACGCGGCGGCGGCGATCGCGGCGGCGGGGATTCCGGTGTTCGCGTGGAAGGGCGAGACGCTGGAGGAGTACTGGTGGTGCACGGAGCAGGCGTTGACCTGGCCGGGGCACGCGGGTCCGAACATGATCCTGGACGACGGTGGTGACGCGACGCTCCTGGTCCACAAGGGGGTGGAGTTCCAGAAGGCGGGTGTGGTTCCGGATCCGTCGACGGCCGACAACGAGGAGTACGGGCACATCCTGACGTTGCTGGGTCGTACCGGCATCGATTGGGTGGGGTTGGCGGCCGACATCCGGGGTGTGTCGGAGGAGACCACGACGGGTGTGCACCGGCTGTACGAGATGCATCAGGCGGGTGCCCTGTTGTTCCCGGCGATCAACGTGAACGACGCGGTCACGAAGTCGAAGTTCGACAACAAGTACGGGTGTCGCCACTCCCTCATCGACGGCATCAACCGTGCCACGGACGTCCTGATCGGCGGCAAGGTCGCGGTCGTCTTCGGTTACGGGGATGTCGGCAAGGGGTCGGCGGAGTCCCTGCGGGGTCAGGGTGCCCGGGTGATCGTCACGGAGATCGACCCGATCTGCGCGTTGCAGGCGGCGATGGACGGCTATCAGGTCGCCACCCTCGACGACGTCGTGGAGACGGCGGACATCTTCATCACGACGACCGGCAACAAGGACATCATCATGGCCGCCGACATGGCCAGGATGAAGCACCAGGCGATCGTCGGGAACATCGGTCACTTCGACAACGAGATCGACATGGCCGGCCTGGCGGCGGTCGAGGGCATCGTCAAGGACGAGGTCAAGCCGCAGGTCCACACCTGGACGTTCCCCGACGGCAAGGTCCTCATCGTGCTGTCCGAGGGCCGCCTGCTGAACCTGGGCAACGCGACCGGCCATCCCTCGTTCGTGATGTCGAACTCCTTCGCGGACCAGACCCTGGCCCAGATCGAGCTCTTCACCAAGCCCTCCGAGTACCCGATCGACGTCCACGTCCTGCCCAAGCACCTCGACGAGAAGGTCGCCCGCCTCCACCTCGACGCCCTCGGCGTCCGCCTCACCACCCTGCGCCCCGAACAGGCCGCCTACATCGGCGTCCCCGTCGA